>USFU01000001.1 GCA_900554135.1 uncultured Collinsella sp.
GCATCCTCAACTCGGATAAGAAAACACTCTTCGGCCGATAGGTCCATCAGAGAGGCGGCTCTCACGCACATCGCTTCACACACAGTCTCGCCCGGAAACGTTTTCGACCCCGCTTTGAGAATGTGCGTAGATGGGGCCGCTCCATGAGGCAGGTACCATCCGCCACATGGGTCATCGCCCGTATGGTAGAGACCGACCTTCGCCTGAGCACCTGCAAGGGAAATTCGACTCTCTAGCGCTAAATCAAAAGCAACCTCCGCCGGCGCGTATGCCAGCCCGCTTAGCTGTCCCGCACCTATCTCTTCATAGCCCATTTCGAGACTTTCGGCCGAAGGCTCACGCGTCAAAACCAGAGCGCCGACAGGTTCATCGCGGACTAAATCGAGCACCTTAAAGTAATCTCCGCGTTCCGCTCGCGCCCTTTTCTCAAGGTCCCTGTTGAGCTGCCCCTCCGGAATGATGCCGGAGAAAAAGGAACCCGTTGCGTCCGGACTAAATGTCTCGGCCGACAACGGCAGCGAGGTCGAAATCGGGGCCGCATCACCGCTCTGGAGATATTTGGGGCTATAGGTGAATATCGGAAGCCCCGCGTTTTCCTCCAATATGCCAACCAGCTGGTAAGACCCATTAAACTCACGGTGAACGAACAGCGTGCCATCCATTATTTCCCCCTCACCTTCAGAATAAAATCAATATCCACGATGGAGGCGTAATCGAAAATGACACCAATTTCGACCGTTGTCCGCCCCCGCTCGATATCACCAATCACACGAAGGCTGCGACCCGTCATAGTCGCGATATCGCGCTGAGTCAAGCCGAGCTCACGCCTTCTGAGCCTGAGGGCTTTTCCCATCTCGGCGGGATCGAAAACCATGCGCTCCGAGAAAGCGACTTCCGACGGTTTGAGCTTGATGCGCCCATCCAGCTTTTTAATCGTTGTCACCGTTCTCATAATGCCTCCAGCTATATTCCTATTCGTGAACATAGTATAAACCGTGGAACTATGTTCATGTACGGGAATATAGTGTTTGCTACATTATCAATGTTCCCGTTCAGGAATATAGCTACCGAAAAGCCTGATATTTTCTTAGATGGGAAGATCCTGAACGGCTACGTCATACGGGCTGACTACTCAAAGTATTGGAACTTGTTCGTTGAAAAAGCGAATGTTACGACGAAGCCTTCGCTGGGCTCGGACGATGCGGTGACGTCGATGCCCATCTTGGAGCACAGACGTGCCACCGGGTAGAGGCCGATGCCCGTTGCGCGCTTGGTGGTGCGGCCGTTGTCGCCGGTAAAGCCCTTCTCGAACACGCGCGGCAGGTCGGCCGCGCTCACGCCGCAGCCGTTGTCCGCGACGGTGAGCTCGATGCGTTCGCTCGCCAGGCCCTCGTCCAGCAACGCGCCCGAAAACACGATCTTCGCGCCGTCCTCGCGCGCATATTTAATACTGTTCTGAATAAGCTGGCCCAGAATAAACTCGAGCCACTTCTCGTCGGTAAAGACCTCGAAGTCGAGG
The DNA here is from genome assembly GCA_900554135.1 of uncultured Collinsella sp. Next base: position 1,520 of record USFU01000001.1, read on the forward strand.
TTCTCGCACACCGGGGCCACGTGCGCCGCGATGAGCTCACGCGCGTTGGCCTTAATCGCGCCCGTCACCAAGGTCTTGAGATCCCAACGGCGAATCAGGTAGTCGCGCTCCACGACTTCCGAGCGCGCGTAGTACAGCACCTGGTCGATATAGCGCTCCACGCGAGCCAGCTCACGGCCCAGGTCATCCACGCGCGACAGGTCGTCTTCGCTGCCGCCCAGGTTTTCCAAAATCAGGTGGGCCGCCGCCAGGGGCAGCTTGGCCTCGTGGACCCAGCTCTCGATATAGTCGCGATAGTCATCGGTCTGACGCCGGCCTTCGGCAACCTCGTCGCAAGCAGCTTTGCCCACGCGACGCAAGACCTCGTACTCGAGCTCGCCCTCGGCATAGGTCGGGCATTGCACCATCTCCTGCACCCATGCGGGACTCTCGAGCTCCTCGGCCGCACGCTCCAGCTGACGCAGAAAACGGCGACGGCGCGCGTACTCGACCACGATGCCGAGCATACCAAAGATAAAGGACACGCCGACCGCCACGACCACAATAGATGTCGAAGCACCGGCGACCGTCAGCACAAAGCAGCTCAGCAGCACGCCGCACGTCCACACGGCGACGGGAAGCAGCGCATCTTTAAAGAACTTGCCAAACGACATAGCCGGCCCCTAGACCGAATAGCCTTGGCCGCGATGCGTCGTCAAATACCCCTTGATGCCGATTTTTTCGAGCGTGGTACGCAGGCGGTTGATGTTGACGGTGAGCGTATTGTCGTCCACGAAGGCATCGGAGTCCCACAGGTCCTGCATGATGGCCGAGCGCGAGACGATCTTGCCCGCGCGGCTCAGAAGCAACGAGAGGATACGCAGCTCGTTTTTGGTGAGCTCGGTGCTGGTGCCCGTTTGCGTGTTGGTGACCATGGAGCGTGCGAGGTCGAGCTCCAGTCCCTTGTGGACGAGCGTGCTGCGCTCGCCCGCCGCCGCGGTGCGACGCAGTAGTGCGTTGATGCGCGCCACGAGCACACGGGCGCTGTAGGGCTTGGAAACAAAGTCGTCCGCGCCGAGCGTCATGGCCATGACCTCGTCAATCTCGGTCGTGCGCGACGTGAGGACGATGATGGGAACCTCGGATTCGCGGCGAACCTCATGGCAGATGTGCTGGCCGTCTTTGACAGGGAGCGTGAGGTCGAGCAGCACCAGGTCGGGAGCGGCGGCGAGAATATCGCGCGAGACGTGCTCGAACGATTCGCAGGCCTCGATTTCAAACCCGGCGCGGGCAAGAATGTCGACAAGCTCACGACGAATGGGCTCGTCGTCCTCAACGACATAGATCAGCGCCATGTGTCCTCCCATTTCGCGTAACTTGCACCTTCCACACCATTATGCCCACGGCGTCGCGGCGATACGACCCCGTGGGCACCTAATATGACAAAAGTGTTCGGTAGCCTTGAGAGAAAATAGGGGCCCTCGGTCCTAAACCGATCGACCCCATCACTTCGCCCTCGAGCCTCTACTCGAGCGTACGCATGTACGCGGAGATGGCATCCAGACCCTTCTGCAGGTCGTCGGTGTTATCGGAATATGCATAGCCGATGCGCATGCTCTTGGGCTCCTCGAAGCAATCGCCCGGGGTGACGAGCGCGCCGGACTTCTTAATCATGTCGATGCAGAACGTCCTGGAGTCGATGTCGTAGTCGTAATACACGAGCGCGGTGGTACCCGCCTCGGGCTTGACAAACGACAGGTGCGGCTCGCTCTCGACCCACTTCTCCAGAACAGCAAGGTTCTGACGGACGATGCGACGGCTGCGCTCAAGGATCACGGAAGCGTTGCTCAGAATCAGCTCCGCCACCGTCTCGCTGAATATGCCGGCGGAAATCAGGTTGTAGTCGCGATGCGAGAGCAGCGCGCGACGAAGTTCCGGGCTCTTGGTGACCGCCCAGCCCAGACGCAGGCCAGCGAACGACCAGACCTTGGACATGGATGCGGTGACGACGGCCTTGTCGTACAGGTCGATCACGGACTCGCAGTATTCATCCGTCTGAGTAAGCAGACGGTAGACCTCGTCGCAGAGCAGCCATGCGTCGTGTTTGCGCGCAACCTCGACAATCGCCTTGAGCGTATCGGTGTCGAGCAGGGCGCCCGTGGGGTTGTCCGGGTTATTGATGCAGATGAGCTTGGTATCGTCGGTCACCAGGGCATCGAGCGCGTCGACGTCGACGTGGTAGCCGTTCTTGCGATCGAGCTGAAGAATATCGACCTTCGCGCCGCACATCTCGGGAATCGAATAAAGCTGCTGGTAGGTGGGCTTGACGGAGACTACATGATCGCCCGGTTCGACAAGCGTGGAAATAACCAGGGAGTTGGCACCGGTCGCGCCGTGCGTGGGCACGATATGCCCGGGCTCGACCGTCTTATAGAGACGCGCGACCCCCTCGAGGAAGCCGGGCTGCCCCTCGATGTCTCCGTAGGTGAATCGGCGCGAGCACAGGCTATCGAGCCACGCCTTCTTGTCGGTGTTCGTAAGCTCGAACAGCTGGTCAAGCGTGAGGGAGTAGACGCACGTCTCTGCAACGTTGTGGGTGCACTTGGTCTCCCACTCGTTCATCCACTGCTCGACAGCGAAATCCTTGATCTGCATTGTCGTTTCCTTTCCTTGGCTTTCTTACAGTTCCACCACGGTGCCCAGCCCCGCCTCGACGGCGCGGTCGTAGGCGATTTTCGATGCCGAAAGGTCCTGAACGGCGATGCCCGACGTATCGAACACTGTCACCTGTTCGTCATCCGAACGCCCCGTAGCCGTACCGGCGATGACTTCGCCGAGCTCCGCTTTGATGTCCTCGGGCGTGATGGCACCCTCGGCAGCCGGAATCTCCAGCTCGCCGGACTCGACCGATTGCTCGCGGTCGTCGACGTAAACAGCGGCACGGGCGACAAGCGCCGAGGCGAGCTCCTGCTTGCCGGGCATGTCGGCACCGACGCAGGAGATATGCGTACCGGGGCGCACCCATGCATCGGGGATGATGGGCTTGGTCGCCGGCGTGATCGTCACGATGATGTCGGCCTCTGCCGCAGCACCTTGGCCGTCGGCCGTCGCCTCGATGGAATAGGTGGATGCCTCGCGAGCATGCTCGCAGGCGCCCAAGATATGGGCGACCTCGTCTCGCATGCGCTCGACGCGGGCCTCGGGCGCGGCGTCGGAAACCGGCTCCCACACCTTGACCTCGCTCACTTTGGGACAGGCGGCGAGCACGCCCGCCACCATATAGGTGCTCATATGGCCGGCACCCGCAACAAGCAGTTTGGACGCATCCGCCCGAGCCAGCCACTTGGCACCGAGCGCAGCGGCGGCACCGGTGCGAAGCCCAGTGACGGCGGAGGCATTAAGCAGCGCCAGCGGCTCGCCCGTCGCGTTGTCGCACAGTAGCGTGGTGCCAAAGATCTCGGGCAGCCCCTTTTTGGGATTCTGAGAAAACCAAGCAGTGAGCTTGAGACCGAAGAGGCCGCTTCCCGCCAACTCGCCCGAGCGGATATCCATATCGGCCACACCGGGTTCAAACTGCTCATATATCATCGGCCACGCAACACCCTTGCCCGTTGCCTTCTGGCGATATGCCTCCTCCACGGCAGCGATTGCATCCTCGATCGTCAGCACCTTGGAAACTTCCTCGGCCGAAAGCACCACCATCTGCCCCATCATCGCTCCTCTCAGCGAAAGCTTTACGTTGCTTCACTGTACGGTTTAGTAACGATGCCGCCAAGGATCATTTCTTGTTGTAATCTACAACGATTCTCGATCTGACTTTTCGTTATATCAACATGTATTTGAACTATTTCTTGCATCAAAGGCATACGAATGTGCGATTATCCTATTTATACCTGTACTTATTGTAGTGATTTACAAGGTGATGTTGATGCTATACACCATCTCGGACTTCTCACGGGAATATGAGGGGTCGGTCCGTCTAATCGCCGGCAGCGATGGCGTCTCACGCGCCGTCTCTGGCGTCGGGATTCTCGATTATGAACTCATGCCCGGCCTCAAGAACAAGTACCAGCGCGTCAACTTCAGCCCAGACGAGATCGTCCTCAGCACCTTCCTCTATGCGAAGGACGACCCATACCTCATCACTGAAGCCGTGAAATACCTCGTCGCCAAGGGAACGAGCGGTCTCATCATCAAAAACGTCCTGCACATCCCGATTCCCGACCAAGCCATCCGCTACGCCAACGCGCGGCACTACCCGGTCTTTCTCACGACCGACGACTCACTGTTCTTTGACAGCGTCATCTACGAGGTCAAACGGCATATCGAGCAGCTCGCGTCCATCGACTTCGCACAGCGCGAGATCGATGCCCTGAGGGCAGACGCATCGCCCGAGTCCATCTGCCGACGAATCCGAAGCCTCAACCCGTCATTTCTGGACGAAGCGGTCGCCCTGTTCGCATCGTTTGCAGAGTCCCTCGACCCGCGTACGTTTTTGCAAATCGAAAGTCTCTGTGCAAAATCGACCCTCGCCGGATGCCACAACATGCTGGCGCCCTATGACGGAGGCCTGTTGTTCGTGGCGACAAGTGACTCGGAGCAGACGCTCGATGTGGAGCGAATCGTGCAGGCGCTCACGGAGCTCATCGAGGCTGGCGGTATCGATGGCGGAGCGGGAGGGCTCGGCATCAGCGACATCCTGTTTGGAGACAAGGCGGTGGCGCAGGCGATCTCACAGGCGATTCACGCGCAGCGCCTATCTTGTCAACGAGCCGAGGGCCCCGTCCGCTATACGCAGCTCGGCATCCTGAGAACCGTGATGCCTTTTGCGGAAACCCCGGAGATGCGATCGTTCTCGGAGGCGATTCTCTCGCCGATACGCGAGCATGACAGTGAGCACGGCAGCGAACTGGAATCCACGCTCGCCGCATTCATCGAGAACGACCGACGTATCGAGCAAACCGCCAAGCAGACTGGCCAGCACCCGAACACGATTCGATATCGCCTCGATAAGGTGACGGCTCTCACCGGACTGAGCTACAAATGCGCCCCGGAGATGGAGCAGCTGTCGCTCGCCTACGCCATCGAACGCGCTCGCTCGCTTCAGTAAGCCCACCCCGCCTTGAGGTTAGGAGCGGCGGGCGCGGAGCTTTTCGTAGCCGTCGGCGAAGAAGGCGACCGTGGCGGCGTCGGCCTCGGCGGCGTCCGTCTCGGTTGCGGGGACCACGCCGTGCTCGTCGCTCACCAGGAACAGCGCGCCCTTAAGCTGCGCGGGAATATCTACGCGCGTGACCGGGATGCCCTTGGTCTGGGCCAGTTGTTCGATGAGCGTCGCCGTGCCGCACAGGTACTCGTCCGCCGGCGCCACAAAGGCCAGCTCACCGTCGTTGACGGCAGCGAGCAGCTCGGGCGCCACGCCGGTCTCGTCGGCTTCGGAGCGGGCCTCGGCAGAACGGGCACGCAGCGCCTTGGCCGATGTGTCGGCCAGCGGCTCGTACTCCCCCACCGTCATGGCGGCGTTGCCGTTAACGTCGATCACCAACATGAGCACACCGTCGCGGGCGGTGTAGTCGCCCTCGGCAAGCGACCACTCAACGTGCTGTTTGGCCCAGCTGAGCATGTTATGGGTAAGCGGCTCGCCCTGCACCAGGCGCTCGGATAGCGCACGGATGTGGCGATTGAGCATGGGCACCTTTTTGTTGGACATGCGCCAACGGCAGACGAGCGCGGGCTTGTCGAGCGTAAACTTCTCGACTGCCTCCTGATTGGCGCAAAAGTCCTCGTACGCACGCTGATCCTCGGCATTGCCAAACAGTTCGGCATCATCAATCTGGGGCATGGTTGTACCTTTCGTGTTAGTCATTCCGTCCTCTTATACCAAAAAGACGGCCCTCCAAACGGAGCAGCCGTCTTTTGCAGAGATTATTTTGACGATATGGTCAGGCGACCGGTCAGTTTTATGGGATAGAGCAACATCCCATAAAGGGGTTTTCCAAGTGCCCGAGATTGCCCCGAAAGAGGAGCGCCGCGTACTAAATGTACGCAAGCGACGGTTTGAGGGGCAAGGTCGGGTGCTTGGGAAAGCCTCTAGTGCCTAAAATGCCTGGCTCCCGTGAAGACCATCGCAATACCATGCTCGTTGCAGGCCTGGATGCTCTCGTCGTCGCGCTTGGAGCCGCCAGGCTGAATGATGCAGGTCACACCATGCTCGGCAAGCACGTCGACGTTGTCGCGGAACGGGAAGAATGCGTCGCTTGCGCAGGCAAAGCCGCCCTTCTCCACGCCCTCGCGCTCGCAGAAGTCCTCGGCACGCTCGCAGGCCAGCAGCGCAGAGTCAACGCGGTTGGGCTGACCCGGACCCATGCCAATGCCGGCCTTGCCCTTGGAGACCAGGATGGCATTGGACTTAACGCCCTTGCAGACCTTCCAGGCAAACTCGAGCTCGGCCATCTCGGCGTCGGTGGGCTTGCGGTCGGTGGGGAACGTAAAGGTCGCGGGATCCTCAGTCACGTGGTCGACTTCCTGTACCAGCATGCCGCCGTCGACGGAGCGCAGCTCCACCTGGGCGCCGTGGTCCACGCCGCCGGTAGCCAGCACGCGCAGGTTGGGGCGCTTAGCCATGCGCTCGAGCGCCTCATCGGTGTAGCTCGGGGCGATGATGACCTCGACGAACTGCTTGTTCTGATCGGCGAAGTGCTCAACCAGATCAAAGGGAACCTCGCGGTTGCAGGCGATGATGCCGCCGAAGGCGCTCTTGGGATCGCAGGCGAAGGCGCGGTCGTAGGCGGCCGTGATGTCCTCGGCAACGGCGGAACCGCAGGGGTTCTGGTGCTTGAGAATCACGCAGGCCGGCTCGTCGAACTCGCGGACCAGGTTCCAAGCGGCATCGGCATCCAGATAGTTGTTGTAGCTGAGCGGCTTGCCCTGGATCTGCTCGGAGCCCACAAGCGGGAACTGCGAGCTCGCGGTGTTCTCGCAGCCCTCGGCAAAGCGGTAGACCGTGGCCTTCTGCTGGGGATTCTCGCCATAGCGCAGGTCGTCGACCTTCTCCAGCGAAATTTCGAGCTTGGCAGAGGTATCCGCCACGTCGCTTGCCTGGGCGGCAAGCCAACGGGAGATAGCCGTGTCGTAGGCGGCGGTAGTCTGGTAGACCTTCACCTGCAGGCGACGACGGGTGGAAAGCGTGGTGCAACCGCCGGTCTCGCACATCTCGGCCAGGACGGCATCATAGTCGGCCGGGTCGGAAATGACGGTAACGCTCGCGGCGTTCTTGGCAGCAGAGCGCAGCATGGAGGGGCCACCGATGTCGATGTGCTCGATAGCGTCCGCGAAGGTGACCTCGGGGTTAGCGACGGTCTTCTCGAACTCGTACAGGTTGACGACGACCAGGTCGATCAGCTTAATGCCGTGCTGAGCCGCCTCCTGCATGTGCTGCTCGGAATCGCGGCGGGCCAGCAGCGCGCCGTGGACCTTGGGGTGCAGCGTCTTGACGCGGCCGTCCATCATCTCGGGATAGCCCGTGAACTCCTCGATGGGGGTTACGGGAACGCCCGCGTCCTCGATGGCACGAGCCGTGCCGCCCGTAGAGATGATCTCGACGCCAAAGTCGTCAACCAGCGTCCGTGCGAAATCGACGACGCCCGTCTTATCGGTAACCGAAATCAACGCGCGTGCGATCTTCACATCAGATCCCATGCAGTCCTCCTGTCTGGTACGCCGCCGTGCTCTGTGAGTCGGTGATACGTCGATCTGCAGCGCTCGCGCAGCGGCATTGAAAATACTGATTCAATGTAGCGCATCGAGCGCGACGATGCACCCCGCAACGCACGGCTGTGCAGAAAAAGCTTCGAGCGGGGGTTGCAGGAGCGCCACTGGGCACGGTGAGTTGATGGAACACAGGGGCACCATAATTAGATGCCAGTGGCGTGGTAGAACTGTGCTCGATATGCATCCGCAATAGAAAGAGGCACCATGGTCTCGCGGGTTCTCTACCGACCGTTTGATACCGAAGATTTCGACGCCATCGCGCTGATCCTGCAGCAGCTTTGGCACAACAACTCGGATAACGATGAGTACAACCGCCTCGAAGCCGCGTGCGATCTTGCCTACTGTCTCTCTTCCTCGACGTTTTCGCAGGTTGCCGTAATCGACGGTCAGGCGCGTGGCATTGCGCTCGCGCGTGCGGGACAGAGCTCCGGCGCCACCGTCAAGGAACATTGGATGGACACCGAACGCGCGCTGCTTTCGCAGATGCGCGAGCTGGAGCCCGATGCCTGCGCCGAGTATCTCTCGTTTGTGCGCGCAACCATCCGAACCAACAACCGCCTGCTCGAGAGCAGCCCGTTGCCGCACGACAACGAGGTCACACTGCTTGCCGTGGATCGCGACGTCCACGGCCTGGGCGTCGGCACGGTTCTGCTCGACGCCGCAATCTCGCATCTGTCCTCGCTTGGAGCGACGAGGGCGCACCTGTACACCGACTCCAACTGCTCGTGGAAGTTCTACGAGCTGCACGGCTTTAAGCGCACGGCCACGCACCGCGCCAACCGCGAGGAACGCCGCCACGCCATGCCGCGCGAAAGTTTCCTCTACGAGCTGGACCTAACCGTCTAGGCCCAGCAGCCATACCTAGTCGTTGGGGACATTCTTAAATGACTAGTCGCTGGGGACGGTCTTCGTAAGTAGCGCATAAAAAGGGGATGGGCTTTCCCCGACGGCTGTCGAGAAAAGCCCATCCCACAATTTAGGACCGCTAGAACGTTCCGCCGCCGCCTCCGCCGACGCCGCCACCGCCGCCACCGGAAAAGCCGCCGCCGCTGCCGCCGCTCGAGCTATCGGAACTCGAAGCCAGCTCGCGGATGGTCTCGTGATACACATCGTTGAACGAATCGAGCGGAGACTCGTTGCCGTAGTGATGGTAATACCACCAGTAGCAGGGGTAATTGTCGTAGAAACCGTCGGCCTCGCGTACCTCGGGAGGCACCGCCTCGGCAAGCTGACGCAGGACTTCCTTCGAAACGCCCAGCGCCACACCCATCACCAGCAGCTTGTTCCACAGCACCAAATCGCCCGGGACGGCTTCCTTTAGGCGCGTGAAGTCCTCGAGCCAATGCTTGAGCGCCTTGCAGCGGGCCGCTACCTCGGCACCTTCCGGCGTAAAGCGGCGGAACGTAAGGCCCACGCCAATACCCACCAGCACAATCGGCACCGAGATAACCGCGGCGATAATGTTCGCCTGTGCGCCGTCGGTAAAGAAAATGGATCCCATGGGAACAAAGGCGATCAGAATACCAAGAACCAGGCAGAACACCATTGCGACAATGCCGTCCGAGGCAACGTACTCGCTATCGGCCAATTTGCCCTTAACGGTGTTCTGATAGTCCTCGAGCTTGTCGCCAACAGATGTGGTGCGCTCGCTAGCGTACTCCTCCAGCTCGCTAAACGTGCGCGAACGGACTCCGTCCTTATCGGGCTTAACGCCGGCGAAGAAGACCTTGAGCACATCGCGATCGATGCCGTCCTTCTTGGCAGCCTTCCAGGCCTCGTCGGTCACTGTGATGCGATACGTCTGCTCCTCTTTTTCGCGACGGAGCAGACCCTTCTTCTTGGTCTCGGTCGCTTCTTCCAGCTTGATCACGCGATCGTCGGTGAGCTTCATGAGCGTGGCGATATATGCCTGATCTGGCACCTCGTTCCAGCTCATGAGGGCCGAAAGCACGGCGGGATGGTCGGCCGAAGGCACATCGCGGAAATATTCGTCCTGGAAAAGCGGCTTGGGCTTGCGGCGGCGCAGCTTGAGCACAACGATTGTGCCGGTAAAGGCCACTGCCGCGACAACACTTAGCACGGCAAGTGCATTGGCAATCATGCGAGCGTGAGCGCGGCGGGCGTTAGCTTCGTCAGCCCATTCCTTCTCTTCGCTCAGGATCGTTGACGTGCGCTCTTCGCCCGAGGCGGCAAGCTGCGGCACCCAGTCGCTGGGGAAGGCGATGCGCGCCTCGGCGAATTCGCCCTGATGCACGCAGGGTATGGTATAGGTAACCATGGGTTCATCCGCATCGAGCGATACGTCGCCCGTCAGCGGGCCGTGGCCCCATGCGCGGAAGTTATCGCCCTTGACGGCCGCCGTCCCGGCAGCGGCATTTGCGAAGTACACTTCCATCTCGACGTCATCGGAGTCCGCAGACCAGCCGTCGCCCACAAACTTCCAGTAGAGCTCGGCGGTATCGGACCAGTTCATGACCGCACCGGTCATGGTGTAGCTCACGTAAAAGATCACGCTGTCGCCGCTCTCGTGAGGGCTGAAAACCTTGATCTTTACGCCGCCGTCGGACTGCTCAACCGTATAGACGCCGCTGTCGCCTTTGTTTGCATAGTCGACCCTGTTAAACGCGACATCGTCTTCCTCGACGCTCAGCACGTCGACACCCGCCGCGCCGCCCTGCTGGTTGGTGCCCGCATTGATCTCCCAAAACACGCCGTTGATGTCGTCATCGAAATCGAACTGGCGTCCCTCGACGACGGTCAGCGATCCATCAGCCTCGACCGTGGCGCCGATGTAGGTTTGGCTCATGGAATAGCCGTCGGCGTGTGCGGCGACAGGCAGCAGTAACAACGCAAGCGCGACGAGCGCGCAGGCGGAAGCGAATCGCACGAATAGGCGGCGCTGCCGACAGGTCTTGGCAACGGGGGCGTTCATAGGCACATCCTTCGTCTGTGATACCAACAGCGCCATTGTCCCACGTTTACGGGCACACATGACGAATATCTAGGCGACCGGAGCGCCAAATGGGACAAAAGTCCCACCCGAGCCTGGCACTTAGGGACGTTCCTTATCTGCCAGCAGTTTGGGACACTCCTTGGCATGGCCTGCACCAACGATAGATACCACTTCACAGCTCCGTCACAGGTGTAGCGGCTTTGTGTGGGCGCGGCATGCGCTGATTGAGCCCGCGAGCAAGGGGCATAAAGCAGTTGAGCGAAAACGGTTTGCCCCTTTGCCGTTCGCTCGAGGATCATGTCCCCCTTTTCCGCGGAAACCCCGGCAGTTGCGAAGAGCTGCCGGGGTTTCTGTCGTTTGAGGGGTTGAAGGGGCTAGCTTGCGAGCGGTAATCGAGATGTTGAGCCGGTGCCCGCCGCGCACAACACGCGGCCTCGACAACTTGCGGACCACAGTGACGCCTCCCCATCGCGCCCCGCGCTATACTCGTCCACATGGATATCAAAGCACGCAACATAGCAACGCCCGCCGCGGACGCGCCAACGACGCTGCCCGCCTCCGCTCCTGCGCCTGTTGTGGGCCGCTTTGCCCCGTCGCCCTCTGGCCGTATGCACCTGGGCAACGTGTTCAGTTGCCTGTGCGCGTGGCTTTCGGCCCGCAGCCAGGGCGGCAGCATCGTGTTGCGCATCGAGGACCTGGACGATCGCTGTAAGCGCCCGGAACTTGCCGCCCAGCTCATCGACGACCTAGCCTGGCTAGGGCTTGAGTGGGACGAAGGCCCCTACTACCAGCACGATCGCCTTGATCTGTACGAGAACGCCCTGCACCAGCTGCAGGGTGCCGGCCTCACCTACCCCTGTTTTTGCACGCGCGCCGAACTCCACGCCGCAAGCGCGCCGCACGCCAGCGACGGCACGCCCATCTACCGTGGCGCCTGCCGAGGGCTTTCTGCCGAGGAGGTTGCCCACCGCAGCGTTCTGCGCGCTCCGGCCACGCGCCTGCGCGTGCCCGCCGTCGACGACCTCGCAGACGATGTGGTCGAATTCGTGGACCGCACGTATGGTGCCCAATGCGAAGCACTCGCCACCGAATGCGGCGACTTTTTGGTGCGCCGCAGCGACGGCGTGTTTGCCTACCAGCTGGCCGTGGTGGTCGACGACGCCGCCATGGGCGTCACCGAGGTCGTGCGCGGATGCGACCTGCTGGGCTCCACGCCGCGCCAAATCTACCTGCAGCATCTGCTGGGACTTCCCACGCCGCACTATGCGCACATTCCGCTGCTCATGTCGCCGGATGGCCGCCGCCTTTCCAAGCGCGATCGCGATCTGGACCTGGGCGAGCTCCGCGCCCGCTTTGGCACACCCGAGGCACTGCTGGGATGGCTCGCCGGACAAACGGGCATCGCGCCGGACACCACACCGCGCTCTGCCGAGCAACTGGTCGAGCACTTTAGCTGGGATGTTATCCGTGTGCACCGCGAGAACATCACCATAACGGCCGAGTAGCCGCCCACTCCACCCCTACGCAACATCCCAGGGCTGGAGTTCGTCACCCAAGCGAACGATGCAATCGTAGAGCACGGTATGGCGCTCGGCCGGGTTAGCATCCCGATGAAAATGCCCGTAGTACCAGCGCTTGTAATCCAAGCGGTCTTCCAGCTCATCGAAAAACGCCGTAAGCCGATCAACGGCGGGGTAATTCCAGCCGGGTGCCGGATAAAGCGTGGGCGAAAGCATGCGCGTGGAGCAGGTGTGGGTGATCACGTAGTCGACCTTCCAGTCTACGCTGTCGAGCTTTGTCCGCGCCTCCTCAAAGTTGCGCTCGTCCGGCAGCTCCTGCGGCCACCAGCTGGAATACGGAATGCGGTATTCCTTGTCTACGCTCGTGGCACCGCCCATGGTAAAGATCGTTGAGCCGTCGAGCTCAAAAACCTCACCGCGCGTCAGGCGCCGTATGGGCGAGGTATCCGACAGGCGCTGCGTCAGCCCACCGTGCCACAGCTCCATGGGACGCTCCGCCCAGTGATCGAAACGCTCGTGGTTGCCGTCGACGAACAGCACGGTATAGGGGCGCGATTCCAGCCAAGCGATATCGGTGCATTCCTCGGCAGAGAAATCCCACGGAAAGCCAAAGTCGCCCGCGACAATCAGATAGTCGTCGCTCGTCAGGCTATCCCCAAGGTCCCAATCGCGCAGCTTTTGCATGTCGAGGCCGCCGTGAATATCGCCCGTCACATAGACCGTCATCGGATTACCACTTCCCTCTTGTACGCCGCCAACTCGCGCTCGACCTGCCTGTCGCCGGTCTCGTTGACCCACCACGGCCATTTCACCCGGCCGCACGGCTCGTCGACCCCGGCGAACCATTCCCTCAGTTCGTCGAGGCTCACCGGGGAGTGCCCGTTGGCATCGCAACCGACGTCGTAGCGCAGAAGGCCCTGCCTGCGGTTGAACTCGTTGTACGCGTCGCCGCTGCTGTGGATATGCCCGTGGAGGTGCCACGATCCATGGCTCATGCCCTGCCAGTCGGCCATGGGGTAATGGCTCAGGACGATCTTCTGCCGGTCGATTTTGAGCACGCAGATCGGCGGCTCCACGGTGAACGCGCCCGCGACCGCCGGCTGGGTCCAGTCCTTGTCGTGGTTTCCCGGGACGAGGTGGATGCGCCTGCAGGCGATCTGCTTGCGCAGCCCGTATGCGTCCTGGACGGTCATCTTGAAACTGAAGTCGCCCAGGATGTAGAGTTCGTCGTCCACGGCGACCTTGCCGTTGATGCTGTCGACGATGGCATGGTTCATCTGCCGGATCGCGTCCCACGGGCGGTCGGTAAACTTCAGCACGTTCTCATGCCCGAAGTGCGTGTCGCTGGTAAACCAGATCATGAGGAACTCCTAACGCTCTTGCTTAGAATAACCGCTCGCCGCTCACTCTACTCATCGGCGCGTCGCGCTTCGATCGGCACAATTTCCTGGTAGATAAGACGATGCTTGTCATCGCGCCATTCATCGTCATGGTAGTGACCAAAGAACCAGGTGCGATAGCCAAGCCGATCGTCGAGCTCGCCCAAAAAGTTCTGCAGCGCGTCATCGTAGAACTCACGGTTGCACTCCATACACAGCTCGTCCGCCAAATCGACCGGCGCCTCGTGGGTCACCACATAGTCGACCTTCCAGCCCACGCGGTCGAGCGTATCGAGACAATGCTCCGTCTCGCTCTCGCTCGGCATTTCCTCGGGCCACCAGGTCTTTCCCTCCTGGCGCCATTGCTTGTCGTGGCTCGCAGCGCCGCCCATGGTAAGGACCGTGGTCCCCGCGATGTCGAACACCTCGCCGCGCATCAGGTGCAGCACGTGCGGGCGCACCTCATGGACGAGACCGCCGTTCCACTCCCGTACTGGTAGCTCCGCCAGAAGGCGATGGTTCTCGTGATTGCCGTCGACAAAACACGTGGTCCAAGGCTTGGACTCAAACCAGTCGAGCCAGTATTTGTCGGTGTTCGAGCCGCCCCATATAAAGCCAAAGTCGCCGGCCACGATTACCACGTCGTCGCGCGTCAATGTACAACCCAGTGGCCAACTGCGCGACGAGAAGCGGCTCGCCCCGTACTCGGCAATACCGTGAACATCTCCGGTAACGAAAATGGACATTCAGCAACACCTCCGCATCGCGCGGCCCAGACCAATCCGACGCCGGGAATCAATACCAGCCACTCTGTCCTTTAGGGCTTACCCCTCGTTCTTCCATCCAAACGGGTCAAATACCCAAAAGATCAGATCGAGCACGCCGCCGGTCACCATGGCACCGGCAAGGGCAATGCAAACGTGCAGTGAGCTTGTGCTTCGAAGCACGTCAAACGGCCCCAAAACAGCCACCATCCCAACCGCCGCGCCAGCCAGGCACAGCGCAAGACATGGGCCCGCGTCCTTAACGCCCTTCTTTACGAGATGCTTTGCGTTGTCACTCATTACTATCGAACTCCTTAGAGAATCGTTGCTCTGATTCATGCCACCACAGCAGAACAGGACGGCAGGCTAAGTGTCACATGTCGTGCGGACACGATTTAGACCCATACGTCCACAGGACCCCGCAACATTGCGAAACATCCTCGAAGGAGCATCTAAGCCGTTGGCGGGCAGCATACTGGGCAGGGCGTTTTGCCTCGTTTGAGTGCGGACGCAAGTGGCACACTTGTTCTGATGGCGGCTCGCGGAAGGCCCTTGCATCCCGCGGCGTTGTGATAGCGCTTGCCACTCTTGGTGACGATTACATTGACCGTTGAGACGTCCATGCCACGGGACTCGCCAGGCATCGCCATCTTTTGGCGCTCCGAAACTTGTTCATTGGATTTTCCGCTCGAAAAACCAGAATCGCGGAAGCGATTAATGTAGCTATCGAAACATCCGTCGAACAGCAATCCCGTCGCCAAGCCTGCCATGAACCCACAGGCAATCGCAGCTTCTCCTCTAATTTGCATTTGTCCCTCCTTAAGCAATCTTGAAGATTAAAGACGGCGCGCGCCGCGGGGTTGCCCCCTGCGACGTGCGCCGAAAGTGATCCGTTTTCCTCCGTCCCTAGCGGATCGGTTGGCGGCGCTTGTCGGAGAGGAAGACGCCGACGGCCACCAGGACCGTGCCGCCAATCACGAAGGTCTCGCCCAGCAGGCCAGACGCGTCACCCGTAGCAGGCATCGCAGTCTGCGTCGACGCGCCTTCGGTCGTCGCCGTCATGTGCTTGGCCTGATACGTCACCTGCGTTGCGGGCTGGGACTGAGCATCGGTGCCACGCTCGGCGGCCTCTTGGCGGGCAATCTCGGCGTTGAGCTCGGCGATAGCAGCGTCAAGCTCGGCCTTGGCGGCGTTGTAGTCACCGAGCGCCTCCCAGTAGGTCGGTGCCACGGCATCGGTTGCGGCGGCAGCGGCGTCGAGTTCCGCCTTGGCAGCGGCGGCACGCTCGACAGCGTCGTGAGCTGCGGCGATCTTAGCGTTGAGCGCCTCGTCCGCATCGTCGGCATGTCCGTTAGCGATGGAGTCGGCAAGGTTGATCCTGCGCAGACGGGCAGCCGTAGCGGCAGAGGCATCGCGAGCGACGATCGCATCCGTCACGGCGTCATCCGCTGCAGCCACGCCAGACTCGGCATCGGCCTGCGCCGAAGCCGCGACCTCAACAGCGGTATCGGCAGCGGCCTTGTCCTCCGCAGCCTGAGCAAGCGCCGCGGCAGCATCGCGCAGCTGAGCCGCACGAGCAGCAGCCGCAACGGACGTGGCCTGCGCCGCGGTCACAGCTGCGCCGGCGTCGGTTGCGTCGGCCTGAGCGGCAGCAAGCTCGGTCTGGGCAGCGGCAACGTCGGAATCCGCCTGATCGGCCACGCCCTGGGCGGCACCCAGTGCAGTCTGCGCGTCAACTTGGACAGCACGCGCTCCCTCGAGCGCCGCCGAAGCCGCATCAAACGCACGCTGAGCAGTGGCAACATCGGCCGAATACGCGGCCAGCTCGTCCTGAGCGGCGGCAAGCGCGCCCTGCTTATCGCCAACGCCGGCGCGAGCGGCATCCAACGCACGCTGAGCGGCAGCCGCCTTGCCCTTGGCGGCATCGAGCTCACCAGACTTGGCAGTCACGACACCCTGCGCCGCGGCAACCGCAGCGTTGGCAGCGTCCACGTCGGCGCGGGCATCAGCCACGGCACGCGCAGCGGCCTCAGCCGCGGCCTGCTTCTCCCCCACGGCAGCCTGGGCATCCGAGACCCCAGCGGCGGCGGCGTCAACATCGGTGGCAGCGGCATCAACCTGCGTCTGCTTAGCGACGGCAGCCTGCGATGCGGCGCTCACCTTCTTGCCCGCCTGCGCTGCCACGCTCTGAGCAGCAGCAAGCTCCTGACGAGCCGCGTCCACGCCCTGCCCAGGATTTGTCAGCGAGTCGCACCACGCGTTGAGCGCAGCCTCGTACTCGGCAACTGTCATCGGATTGGCGGCATTCGAGTACCAGCCTCCAGACATAGAGAACGTCTGCGCCTGGGTTTTCCAACCAGACATCGATCCGCGCGTGCAAACGCCCATGCCCGTCACGGCGTAATCGGGATCGATCACATTCATGTAGTGACCGACCGTGTGCACAAGCCCGCCATGCACCGCAACGTAGCGGTCCACTTCATCGCCATGCTGACGATAAAAATCGAAAGCAGCCTTTCCCGTAAGGCCCGTCGCTCCCAGCGTAGCCGCAGCGCGGTCAAAGACGGCCTTTTCCTGATCGACCCACTGGATGAACGGATCGCTTCCGTAGTTCCACGCCACGTTTTCGCCCACGTTGAACTGCTGAGCATGGGCAACCTTGGTGTCGGAGTAGTTCGCATCGGCAATGGCGGTCGCCATCATGTTGTACGTCACCTTGAGCTCGCTCAAGCCGACGCTCTTGCGATACTCGTTGCACGCCTTGAGCCACACAATTGCTTGCTTCATGTTGGCCAGACTCGTCGCGTCAACCTCCTCGCCCACCTTGGTAAGGCTGGCATATTTGCAGTTGAGAATCAGGTCCGCTGCATCGTCGGCACCCACGCTCTTAAAGAACGCGATGGCGCCCTGGCGGTAGTTTTCCGCCGAGGCATTCGCCGTAGCTTGGGCAGCGTCGAGCTTGGCCTGCGCCTGAGCCACAGCCTGGTCGGCCTGCTGCTTTTGAGCCTTTGCCTGGTCGAGCGCCTTGTCGGCAGCGTTCTTCTCGTCCTTAGCGGCCGAGAGCTTGGCCTGAGCGTCGGCCAGCGCCGCGAGCGCATTGGCATGCTCGGCCTTAGCCTGATCGACGGCGGCGTCTGCCGCGGTCGCAGTAGCCGTGGCAGCGTCCAGCTTGGACTGCGCGTCAGCCGCAGCCTGCTGCTGGACGGCGAGCGCCTGCTGAGCAGCCTGCACCTCACCCTCGGCAGTGGTCACTTCCTGCGAGGCGGCTGCGAGTTCGCCCTCGCGCTGCGCCTGGACCGACTTGGCGGCCTCCAGCGTGGCAGCAGCGGCGTCCACCTTTGCCTTGGCAGCCTCGTACTCCGGGCCTGCTGCACCCTGTTCGGCTCGATCCAAATCTGCCTTGGCGGCGTCATAGCTCGCCTGAGCGGCATTCACATCCGCGTCGGCTGTATCCTTTGCCTGCTGAGCTGCCGAAAGCTTGTCCTGGGCGTCCTGCTTTTTAGCCACGGCAGCGCCAGCAGCAGCCTGGGCATCCGCAACCCTAGCCTGAGCGTCAGCCGCCTGCTGCTTGGCCTGCGCCAGCTCGCTCGCAGCCTGATCAGCCGCAGCCTGGGCAGCGGCTATGGCCTCGGGCGTGGCATCAGATGCGCCATCCTGGGCAGCCTCAAGCGCAGTCTGGGCATCGCCTGCCGCCTTTTGGGCGGCAGCCAGAGCTTCGTCCTTGTCCGCCAGGTTCTTCTTAGCGGCACCAAGCGCAGCCTGAGCGTCCTCAAGCGCCTTCACATCTGCATCGGCCTTGTCCCGCGCGGCACCCATCTGCTGCTCCAGCTCGGCCGAAGCTGCAGAAGCGGCAACGTCGCTTGCACCACGAGCCGCGTCGCAGGCGCTCTGAGCCTGCTGCTGGTTGGCAGTGGCGGCATCGTAAGGAGCGGCCGCCGCATCCAAATCGGCCTTGGCGGCAGCGGCCTTAGCGCGAGCCGCATCGACCGCAGCCTGCAGGTTGGCGACCTTCTGCGCCGCTGACACCGTGCCCGCGCCAGCACTAGCAGCGGCCGCGCTCGTCAACGGGGAAAGCACCGCAGCCGGCTTCCCAGTAGTGTCGGCACCGTTCGCACCCTGCGCCACCGCAGTCAGCGGAGACAGCAGCGACCCGCTCGCCATGGCGATTGTCGCCACGGTAACCGTCGTCATATGCCCGGCGGCCTTCGCCTTACCCACAGCGCCGTCGTTGATGTTCTTATTCACGCTCTTGCTCATTGCCGATTCCTTCCCACGATGAGCTGATGTTTGATACACATAGTCGATCTAACGTGCCCCGCTAAAAAGAGGTGATAACGGGGTAATAAAATCGGAGGTTCTAGATCGCGAGTCGGCTGAATTAGCGGATGCCGAATTCATACTCCCACTCGTGCTCAATCTCGTTCAGATACTCGCGATCTTCGGCGCTAGGCTCCAAATCGCTCTGATTGTACAGGTAGTTCTTGGTTTTAGAACTGCCATAGTATTCGTACATAGCCTGAAGATTGATCTGCTCGCTATTGTCGTTGTAAAGGGGTGAAATACAGGTAGTCATTGCTCAAGTCCCTCCAAGATAAACTCTAATGCGTATGCTTGGTCTCTTTTCGAGACCCCATCTGATGTGCTATGACTGCAGTATATGCACTCCTACTATAGGATGCAAGAACAATTTTAGATTTCTAGTACATATAACTCGACTACACTCTTATAAGCATTCATCGCCATCCCCCACCGCGCCCTCACGCGCAGCGCACTCGTTGAGATACTTGACCGGAATCGGCCACACGGACGGAGCCTTATAGCGCGAAAGGCCTATGTTGGCCAGCTGAACCAACAACTCGGACAAATCATCGCCGCCGAGCATCTCAATCGAACGCACGTGAATCGCAGTCGCCATATCCTCCTGGGTGCCGTTGTTGACGCCCACAAAATAGCAAGTCCTGCCCGCGCGCTCGAACGTTCCAATGCCGTAATAAGGCGAGTTGTAGCTCTCGAAAATCTCTTTCTTACGCCCCGCCTTGCCCGCGAGCTGATGCTCGCCCACCAGAGCCATAAAGTTGTTGGAAAACGTCGTCAGTCCCGTATCCCGCACGCGCGCAAGCATAGACCGCCCGTTCGCATGCACGTCAAAGACATAGGCGCCCTTATCGATTTTGCCGTCCGCGGTCAGCAGATCGAGCTCCATCTCGTCCTCGGGACCATCCTCTGCCGAATGTGAGGCATAGTGCATGCCCCCATCCGCGCCAATCGCCAACGTAGCGATACGCGAATCCAGCTCAATCTTGTCCTTTGCTTTATACGGCACATCGACTAAGCCACACACCGTCACCGACTCAATATCCAAAGCGTCAAGATCAAACGCCGCCACCCGCTCGTCGACAACATCCTGCTTTACCAGCAGTTCTTTGAGCATGGCGCCCAGGATCGCCTCTTGCGCATTGCGATCCTTTTGCTTTGGCACCACCTTAAACAGTGGCTCGCACACATCCGGCGTCACGTGCTGTTCCACCACGCCAACATGTAAGGCATAGCCGTCGTCCTCAGCAACCTCATTGGGCACAACGACAAGGTTCAGCGCCCGCGAATCCACGGTCCTTCCGCCATACGATGCGCGAACGCCCCACGAGGAATCGTTAAGTCGATCGGCCAGCCGGCGCGCCACTTCGGCAAGCCCATTACGCGCAAACGACACCACGATTCGCCGCCCCGCCATGCGCTCCGCAACCACGCGCGCGTACTCATCGCCCTTGAGCACCTCGTAGAAACTCTTGCGCGCGTATTCCATGAGCGTCACCCGGGCGAAGTCGCTGTAACGGCGTTCGAGAATCTGCAGCTCTCGATACAGAATGCCCTTCTTGGTATAGGCGACCTTGTCCGCCTGGGCCGAGAACGTCAGATCACGGCGCTTGGACGGCTTGTCGCCCCTGGCGCGCCGCAGGATGTACTCGTCTTTTTGTTCGTGGGCAAGCACCATCGTCGCCACGGGCGATAGCCTGTAGCCCACTTGGCTCTTAATCTTCTCGAGCTCTTTCTCGTCACCTTGTGCCCTGCCAATAAGCACACGGCGCTTGGTAAACGTTCGAATCTTAAGATCGAAGGTGCAATCCTCATCAATAACGATTTCAACCGTTTCGATCTTGGCAGGTCCCCTTCCGTCGCTTTCGACAGCATCGCGGCGGGCACCCTTGGCGCTAATGACATACAGGTGCCCGGTGTCATTGGGAACCTCGTCCTCAATCCCCTCAAACTGAGAGCAGGAGTTGAACAGCAAACGGAGTGCAACGTAATCGTCCAACTCGTTCCAATTAGCTTTAATCGGAACCACCTGCTCCTGATAAAGCGAGGCATTAAGATCGCCCGTCTGCGCGCCCGCCTTAACCATCAAAAAGACGCGGTTGTCTGCAAGCTGCGTGAGCGCCACGACCTTGCCCGTCTGGCACACATCGGCCATAAAGTTCGCCACGGCATGCTTACCAGCATCGCCTACGTTGCACCAAAAGACCGAGTAGCGCTCCTCAGCAGCAGCGGCATCGAGCTGCAACACGAGCTCTGATACGGCGATGTCTCCCAAACCGCACGGCTGGTTATGCTTCGATTGCACGGCCGATCGCCTCCATCATCTCCAAATTGATTGCACCGTCGGCGGCCATATAAGGAACGGAGAACACAGTCCCCTCGGCATCGAGTGCCTTGGGCACGCACTCAAGCGCTGCCTCATCAGCCAAAACGTTGACGATTAGCAGGCGTTTCGCCCCAACCTTTTGAGCCTTCGCCCTAAAGCGCTCGACATCCGACGCCTCGCGACCGTCGCGAACATAAGCGATATAGGCACCGATGCGATAGTGCTTAAAATCGATCCATACCCCGGTCGTGTTGTCAGCAGCATCGAGCACCTCAAAGTCGCCACCTGTCTCGGCGTGTGCCGCATCGCCACGCGTAAGCGAATAGCGGCCGTCGTAATATGCCTCAAAGATTGCCCTTCCGGCAGATTCTCCCAGCTCACCCAGGTAGACCGCCTGGAACATATAGGGCGTCATGTGTGCCGTCGCCGCCGGCTGCAGCGTTGTGGGCACCCCGTCGCTCGACCAACGCTCACGCACTTCGCGAATTGACAGCAGCTCGGGTACGCGCGCCGCCGCCTGGCTCACCTGGCGAACCGTCGCGCCCTTTAAGCCCTCCTTGCAGTGGCAACGATCCTCCAGACGAGCAGCAATCTGCTCGACGGGCTCACCATCGTAGCTAGGGAATTCAAAGTGCGGCACCTTGCATGCCTCGCCTTCTGCATAGGCATAGCCATTTGCAGCATGCGACATGCGCAGCGCGGTACTCCGGCGCTCTGGGTATTGCGCGAGATCTTCCCACGGCAGGCAAAAATGATGCAGATAAAAGTCGCGCTCGCCATCAAAAGCAGCGAGATCTTCGTCCCCGGCGTTTAGCGAGGTAACTTTCCACGCCAGCTTTTCGTGCTTTTGCTTGGCAAGGTTGTTCCTAAAGGCGGCAAGGTTCTGCTGCTTAACGGCAGCGTGTTCCTTGTTGTCCGTCATATGGTTGTTGGCAGCGGCACAGGCACCAACCACCTGCTCAAGCTCGTAGCCCATCGGCAAATCATGCAAGAACGAAAAGTTGCAATCGTTCGCAATCTCGCGGTCGAGCAGCACCTGCACGCAAGGCATCTTTACACTCGTGCGCATCAGGCGACCCACAGCCTGTGCCACAATGCGAGCGCCTTCGACCTGATAAGAGAGGGTGTCGCGCACCGGCAGGCTCTTATTAACGCCAGATAGAAGCATCCGTACGTTCCGGCGCTTTTGAGTAAACGGAACCTCGCCGCGCGCTACCAGTTCCTCCTGCTCCACCACGCCAAGTAGCGCCTGCTGGACAAACTTATTTGAGTTGATCTCCACTCCCCAGGTCAAACGACTTGTGGGCGACTCGATATATAAGAAATCAAGATCCATCTTGGGGCGACGGTCGACATTTTCAAAGCCGCAATCGACCTGATGAACCATGTCGCACAGATTCTCCGGCACCTTGTATTTGAGATTCTTGGAAAAGCCACCGGCCGAAAGATTGATAAACATCAGGGTCGGCTGGCCCAGCTCGAGACGTTTTTGAGCGCCACGCCAACCTGCATCCCATTCCGCAGCGTTAAAGCACGGCACCATGTCCTTGGCGGCCTCAAGCGATTTCTCGTACGACATCTCGGGGCACTTGATGTTTCTAATCACCAGCTCCGCGACAATCTCGCGCGCAAGATCCAGCGCCAGACTATTGAATTCGCCATGGTTTCCCATGTGGCGCGTGGTAAAAACGGCTCCCGCCCGTTGCTCGTTACGCGCCACACCACGGGCCCAAGTACTCACGGCAACAAGCGTCTTGCTCAGGCGCTTCAGCTCAAACTCGATGCTCTTGGCGTCGCTCACGCCCACCCTGTCAGCAATCTTTAAGCGCAAGCGCACCGCAAGTCCCTCACTCACGCCAATCCCGTCAAAGAACCGCATCGCGCGCTCGTACACCTCGTCGGGCGACACAATGATGCCGCCAAAGGCGCCGCCTGCCAGCGCGACCATGCCGGCAATTTCCTTGGACTCATCCACCCAGGCAATATCGACGTCGTACTCCTTCGCAGCCTGTTTGTTAAACAGCTTAGTCTGTCGCACGATTTCCTGGTTGAGCTCGCCAATCCATGCGTCCTTGCGAACCACGCCATGAACCTCGTCAAGGTAATCGAGGTTGAAGTTTTTGACGGTCGGCGCACTCCATGTTGCGCTCATGCATACGCAAGGCGCTTTGGCGGCAATGGAGGCAAGGTAGGCCTCGGGCATGCGCTCAATGCCATGGCTGGTTAGATACGTGGTAAACATGTGCTCGATGGTGGTTTCCATCACTAGATAATCGACACCACGC
Organism: uncultured Collinsella sp.; assembly: GCA_900554135.1. Next base: position 24,807 of record USFU01000001.1, read on the forward strand.
GCATACATCGAGTCGTCGGCGGCATCGATCTCGTCATTCTTGCGATCTTTATAGAACAGCGCCAGCATCAACGCATCCCAAAAATACTTCTCGCTGGTCTGGTTGTTCCTAATGCCCAAGGCATCGATGATGTTCTTGCGCGAAAGGTCGTCCTTGTACGAAAGACCTCCGTAGTACAGGCTGTCCATAAGGGTGGCGCAGCGGGCAAGATGACCCACCACCATCCTAACGACGCCACGCGCACGACGAACCGCCTTGTTAACGGTTTGCTGCCCATCCGCCCCATGAGCGGTAATCATGTTGTGGGTACCACCCTCATTGGGCTTGTAACGCAACGGGTTTACCGAGTTGTCACCCACCGAAATATCGTCACTACCAAACAGGTGTCGACCGGAGAGCTGCTCTTCTTTCGCCTCGTCAGACAGCGCAAAAGGCGGACGCAGTTTCATTTCCTTAATACAAGAGGCAAGTGCCTTTTGAATTTTCTGGCATCCTTGGCGATTTCTTCGGCGGCTTCTTCTACGCTCGCTCGCGAAACCCTGTTCCTCTCGGCATTCGACCCCTTGTGATCGCCCGACGTGGAAGCGTGTGTGTAGACCGCCATCCATTGATCGCGATTTCCCAACAGCAGAGGGTCAACCACGCCACCGTTAAAATGACGGTCGAGGATACGCAGAACCTCGTCCGGTTGGAACGTCACGGGATCATCCGTCAGCGTCGACAGTATGTCGGCCTTCATGTGGTCGATTTCATCAAAGATAAACAGGCCCTTCTCGGCAGCTATTGCGTTAAAGAGCACAATGCCTGCACCGGTCACCGTATCGATCCTATTGATGAGCTTTTGCGGTGTCAGGGCAATCACATGCGGCATGCTCTCGTCATTGGGCAGGGCAGACGGCCAAATCTGAGGGGTCACCTCCATACCGCGCGTGACGTTTTTAAGCTCGTGGCTCACAGCCCAACGCAAGCTCGCATCCGCCGACGATAGCTTCTCGCGAAGGGCGGGGGTCAAACGGTCTGCAACACCTCCCAGGCGATTTCGAGTGTCAAGGATGCCCAAGAGGTCATCGGCGATCTCCATCGCGTTGCGCCATGCGCGCTTAATGATGCGATGAGAGCTCTCGTCGTCTGCCTCGATGGGACACGGGATGTCACGCACGCCCACAGCGCCCTTGCCACGCGTAGTCTCAATCCAACGCAGGATGTTTTCGCCCGCGCGCGGAAGATCGAACACGATGCGCTGCACGACATCGCCATCCATGCCCTGGTCAACCAGCAATTTGCGCACGCCTGCAACGTAGTTGTCACGGTTGTCCTTACCCGGCACCACAAACACCAGGTAACGACGGCCCGGACACTTGTTAAAACAGCCCGAATCGTCCCAGCCACCGGCAATCAGGTCGGCCGTGACCTGCTCGGCCGTGTAGTTTTTACCCGAGCCCGTCGTGGCACCCAAAAAGTACAGGCCGTTGTTGTCCTGATCCCTAACGTCGTCCTGGCCCTTGGGGACAAACAGCGCGCGCTCAAAAAACTCGCGCATCGCCTTTTGGCGCGCAAGGTAGGGAGCAAGCTCCTTGTCGCCCGCAGACGACGGATTCGATTGACAGTTCAGTTCCCACGTAGTCATGGTCAAACCTCCGATTTAGTTGTTACACGTGGTTGATACCATCCCGTGCGGACAAAAACTCACGCAGGGCGGTCAAGGCGGCGGCGTCCATGCCGCCTGAGAGAAGAAAGAAAGGAAAGAGAAACAGTCGCGCCACCTTCGAAGATGAGCTGCTTGCCCGGTTTGTCCTGGCATACCTGTCGTCCGACGAGGGACAGAAAAAACTGGCAGACACCTCGCACGGAGATGCGCTTGTGCAACTTGCCCCCAAAGACCTCCGAAGCATGACCGTACCCGTTCCCAGCCAACCGGAACAAGAGCGCTACGCGCGAGAGTACGAAGTGAAACAGCGCGCCTACGAGGACGCCCTTAAGCATGCGGAACATTACGCCGCGAGCAAGGGAACGATGTAAGGCTGGGATCGGCAGGCTGCCTGGACTTTTCCCGGCAGCCTGCCGATCGATCGCGCCGTACGGAGCGGCACCAGGTCGCGGGCGCCGTGGGCCATTGGGAGCAACCCCCCTCCGCTACCTATGCGACAGACCGGCTTTTAGGAAGGGAAATCCGACAAGGCACAGCGCGAAGCCGACGGCCGCGATTGCAAGCACGATGGCCACGCTCACGACGACATAGGCCACGGCAATGAAGACCAGCGCCAACATGCATGCAAGCAGCTCGGCCACGTAGCACAAGACCAGGTTCGAGCTCGCGCGCTTCAGCAGGACGTCGGCGAGGCGGACAAGCTCGATAGCAAAACCACTGCCGAAATTGCGTCCGGGACCCTTTGCAACAAACCACTTGAACAGGCACATCAGGGCGCAGCCCAGCATCATCATGATAGAAATGGTCCATGCAGAGTGCCCCGTCTCGACAAGGCTCTGGTCGCCCATCGCACTGCCGTTGACGAGCCAGGCCGTTCCATAACCCATGAACAGCATCGACAGCAGCAGGCAGGCGCTCACCGCGGCGAGCAAGCGCGACACGCGCCTGCTGAACACCGGATCCTCGCAGCTGAGCCCAAACCCCTTGCGAACGCGCCAAACGGCATGGTAGGCAGGGTATGCCGCGATGAGCGCGGCCACGAGCAGCGACGCCCAATCGGACCCAGGCGCCGCCGACGCGTACTCCGTGATCGCAGAAACGGAGTAGTTGGTGTGGAACGACTCGTTCAGAAATAACGCGAACTCGCCCCTCCAGATGCAGAACGGAGCGGCGACGGAGGCGATGCCGACAACGGCAATCGCGGCGACGGCAATGAGCAGCGCGCCCTGCACGAGCTTGACGGCCTCGCCCTTGTTGATGCGGGGTGCAGCCTCAACGACGCTGGATGAAATTTGGATAGAGGTGTTCATGATCTTCCTTTCAGAGAGACCCGATTGGTTAGCGATTGGGTTTTAGAGTGATTGATGCAAATACGGGGGCTATCTAATTGCCCCAGCAAAACAGCAGGTCAATTTGACCGTTCGTGAAGAAATGGGACTAGCAGGCGATGTCAAAATCGTCGTGGCTCGAGATTTCAGCGCTAGCGACACCACGCGATGGGACACACGCAAACTCAAGCTGGCGAACCGGCGAGACTATCGGATAGCCCTCGGCACCCCACTCAAGCTCAAAGCCCAAGCGGGCAAGCTCGTCGCGGCAGTTGTCGACCATAAGCTCACAGGCGCTTTGACGGGCGCAGGCCTCAAAATAGCCAAGCTCGCATGCATCGGAAAGGCAGGCCTTCAGCTCGTCGCAGATGGTCATAACTTCGCAAACGAGATCTTCGAGTTCGTCGCACCTGGCGGAATTCACCAGTTCAAACAGGGTGTCGTCAAACATTTTCCGTCCTCCTTTGGACTTCTTTCTTGCTCGACTCCTATTGAACACGGCAGAGTGGCACAATAGCACACATATTCTGGTTTTTAAATTTTGTGCTATTAGGAGATAGACATGAAGAAAATCGCATACAGCCTCGATGCCGACTGGAATGCGCGCGTCCTCTTTCTCCGGTCCAAAGCAAACCCACAACTCTGCTTGTTAAGCAAATACAACGGCTTTAGTTCGCCAAATGCAGATCACGCTAGCCTATTTGATTCAGTTGACTTAGCAAACGACCTACTCCGGATCGACCTGCATTCGTTCTTCACCGAAATGGCCGGCTGGCATCTCTATTACCGCAAATGCAGGCCGGCCTATATCCTGTCTGAAGATGCCCCCTACATTCGCCACTTGTCTAAACTCGATGTCAGCGATCATGGCCTTTTTCACAAGCGCACGGCATACTGGAAAAGACTGGAGTTGGCACCTTACATCGACAGAGTTGAAGGCTCAAAATTTAGGCTGCTCATTTTTCCAGACCGGCATGAATATGCCCGCTGGCGCGATTCCCAGCCGCCTCTTTCACCTGGTTTTTGTCCAGCCATTAACAGCGCCTTGGAGCACAGCTCCAGCGGCAGTATTTCCACCTCTACAAAACACCTGCTTATGAGCGCTTGCTCAATATGTTTGACGTGCAACGGCTCAAGCTTGCCTGACCCGTTCTATTATTCCTACCTTTTTGGAACGATCGCCGCTGAATGCAGCGAGATAAACGGGCTGTTAGCCCTCATTTGTGCAGACAAAAACCTGATTCAACGATACGACGCAGCTGGCCTCTTCGGCTCATATCTCTCCTTAGAAAAATTCGAAACAGGGCGAATTGCGAAGATTAGTTCTTTTGAGCTTACAGAAGAGCCCAGTATTGCGACGTACGACCCGACTTCGAGTTTCTCCAAGTTCTTCAAAACGGGCGAGTCGTCTTTTCTGACAAGCCATGACCTCGACTACCTACAGTCGTTATACGCCGCCATCTTACAAACATGCCTTAACATTGACCAGAAAACGCATAGTGTTTCCGAAGGAAAGGCGCTCGACGAGCTTAAGAATCAGGCAATCCGAGCGTATATAGACGCTTCCAACAAGGCATACAGGGGAATGGCTCAAGAACTGGACTCTGTAATCAACCTTTGTTCAAAGGTGCTTTCATCTTTAAGAATATGGGGGGCTTCTGAAAAGAATCGCGAAACGTTAATTGATCTTTTAAGCGAATTGCAAACGTTCAGAGATTCTGAATATTTCCGTACGCTTGATCAGTTTTCCAACATTAATCACCAGTTGTCGCAATCAAATGTCTCTGACGATCTGATATTAAAAGCTCGAGAGATAATAGACCACTTCAGGCGCCTAACCGACAGCGACACCCGTGGACCCCTGGTCCGAAATGTGGCACTGAATGACACCGAGGCATCACTTGAACAAATAAAGAGACATGCGATTATCCGTCATGCCAAGAATACATGCCTGTTTGAGACGGAATGGTCCTTTTCAAAGTTCTATGCACGACTTCTTAGCGAGCTGCTCAATTGCGGAAAAATTCCAATTAGATGCAAGTCATGCGGCTCGTTATTCTTTCCAACCGGATCGAACAGCCAGTACTGCGACCGCTTTGACCCCACTACCAATCTATACTGCAACCCCCGACTCAACGAAAAGAAACACTTGGGCCGAAAGGCACCGCATGGCACGGCCATCAACCTTCATAAAAAGGCGGAAACCGCCAAACAGCTCAATGAAAAAAGACGTCATGCATACTTTGCAGAGCTCGAGGAATTTGTTGACCATGAAATAGGGCCCGTTTACTTCAAAAGCACTCTGATAACGGATGAGCTCTATCAGTCCTGGAGGTCCGCAATCAACACTCCGAAAAACCAGCCCAGAACAAAGACACCCGAACAGCTCGCCTTCCCTCATCCCGTAATCTGGGAAGACCGGGTCATTGACGGCAATCAGAAAATCGCCGTATACCTTAATCAGTATGCCTATCCCGCACTGCGAGACAAGCTTGACCAAAGTGACAAATCGTCAAAATCGAGCTGCACGGTAATAGACAAGCCAACTATTCGTTTTGGCGGTTGGATACTGTGCCTGTTTGAGCTTCTGCGTCTTATTGCTTCCATTAATAACGACAAGGAGCGTGTCCAAGATGGTCCAGTCCCAATCCCGGGCCTAGGCCCGATGGGTGCTTATACCCCCGATAGAAGTCCCTTGGAACCTTGGCCAAAAGGTAGAGAAAGGTTCCTGCGTTTTCCGTCCAGCGGGAAGGAGAGTTTTATTCTCTTTGAAATCATAGGCGAGGAGCGCAGCAAGCAACTTCAGATGGATTTAACGCATGCCGCGCCCCGGCCTCAACCAAAAGAGTTTCAATGGCAATATCCACTGGAGCGTCAAGAGCAAGACTGAGTATTTGCGCGGTTCCGTACCGCGCAAATTTCGGGACAGTACCGGCGGTATCGCGAATCGGTACCGCCGGTGTCCGTTCAGTACCGTCAGCCGTATATGTCGCGCATGTTGACGCTCCCCATCTCCAGCCAGACACTACCCGGCGCGATCACCATTTTGCGGATTCTAACGCTGGATTAAACAAGATTCCCGAAAATCCATGTTGTCATATCTCTGTCACGGGGTGTTTCGGCGTGACAAACGACGGCAAAAGTCGCAAGTGGTTTGGAGGTGCATTACCATGACGAAGCCCCACACAAATAGCCTGTGACTTGTAGGCGTAAGGATGCCATGAGCCAAACACAATCGCCCCGAGCAAAAGTAGGCCATTTTACTTTGTGCACTGATTGTCACCATGCTCATGTCGCAACCAGCTTGATATTTGCGAAACCGATTCCGTTACCCCGTTTTTTCGAGCGAAATTCATGAGATTTATTGGCAACATAGTTAGGTATACACTTTTTGTTCCCAACTTAGAGTCAATTCTCCATGTTTTGCATGCCGTGTCATCTGACACTGGATATAGCAAGGATACTTTTTGCGTACCCAGCAGATGAGCATCAGCGAAGACCTGATACACATCGCCTGAAACAGGATGATCGTTGTAAACCTTATACTTCGCGTCAGCAATCGCGATTACTTTATTGGTTCCGTCTTTGAAAACAACGTCCGGGATGGTTTCAAGTTTCTGGCCGCTTCCGGAAATTACTTCTCCGAAGCTGTAGGAATGCTTTGACACCTTGCAGTCATTCCTCTTTGAGCTTTGGTCGCAAAGCCAAAACATGAGGTTTTCGAATACGGAATCTGTATTCCATAGAAAACCGCTTAGGGATTTGTCCCCCACGGCATAAGACAACCCAGACCCTTCAAGAAGCATCAGAGAAATGTTAAGGGCATCTTCTAGTCCTCGATATTGCGCACTTAGGCGCAGTTTTCTTGCGTCGACAATATGAGGAACGGGTGTTTTGACGAAAGACAGTGTGCCGGCTACGTACCGCAGATTACGAGCCATTGAGGGTGATCCGACTATTGCAGTTAATCGTTCAGCCGCCCATTTAATTAAGCTCGCATATGGAGTATCCATCGAAAGCGAGTCAATAAGGCAAGGGTATTCCCATGGACGGGCAACCATATGCGTTACCTGCGAAAGATCAAGGCTACCGCGTAAAGCAGGGCCCTTGTAACAAGTCGTTCGATATCCCTGGGGGAAACCCCTCAACGAGCCCTTTGTACAAGAATTTATAAACGCCTGTGCAAATAAATCAACAAGTGCTTGGTTGGTGGAGTTATTTGCCTGCATTTGTCGGTTGCTGATGAAACCTCCGTTTGCTACAGCAAGAATTTTCCAAAAAGCAACCTGCCATTCGTTATGTTGTGCATTAAGAAATTTGGGAGCTATTTCAAAATCGATATCTCCAATTCTTGCCATACCGGAAATACCCTCTGCGCGCACCTCGAATTGTCCCTCAGTGTTTTTTCGGATTGCGAAAGGAGTGCGTCTTAGCCCTAAAGAAGACCTCCACAATTCAGCGTTATTTCTTATTTCGTAAACCTCGGTTTGGGTAACTTCGAGCGGAATAAACTCTCCGTACTCCTGAAGCGTTATCCTCCGATGCTTTTTCATCTTGCGAGCCATCGGAATGAACGAGCAATAGTGTCTTTATCGAGGCTGGAAACATCCACAGGTGCAAGCACACCTGATCCATCCATGTGAGCAGCGTCTTCACGGACCGTCCAGGCATAATCTCCGTCTTCTGGAGGATTATCGGCTTTTAGTAGCCCGCACAGCACGTCAGCACGCCCTGCAAATCTGTCCTCCAGCTGAGGGAATATGGTTTCGTCCCACAGCTCTGCAAGTTGTTTCCATGACAGGTCCGAGCCGCTCTCGGAAGGTTGGAGCGACATAAACAGTCCGTGGCCAAGTTCAAACTCGGAACCAAGATCAGCCGCAATTGCATCATTAAGGTAATTAAAGATAGCGATGGCGCATTCTTGGGCGGAATAATGGTCGACGTCCTCGTTTCCTAAAGGAAATTCGGTAAACCAATAATATTTAAGTGTCTCTTCGGAGGGCTTTAAGTAGAGACGGTCAAAACGGCGCGCCAGCGCGCTATCGATTGGAACCGCAGCACGATCGACGCTATTCATTGTTGCAACAATGTAGATATCTTTAGGGAACTTCAAACCCTTTTTGATCCGCGCGATGCCTCCATCAGGACGGTGTATCTCCTCACTTTCGCCATCTCTGTAATTAATCTGGCGAAGCGGGATGGGAATAGGAAAGGCTCCGTCTTCACGGTAATCAAAATCTAGAAACGTCATGAACTCGCCAAAGATTCGAGCGGCATTCCCTCTGTTGATCTCGTCGATAAACAAGACAACGGACTTGTATTTGGAATTATCATCGTTCAATTCGATTACCGCATCAAGCAGAATACCTGCCCAAGGTTCCAAGGAGAGGGACGATTCGGCGGTTGAAGGCTTCAATCCAATAACAAAATCCTCGTATGTATATGACTGGTGAAAAGTCGTCCACACAACTTTTGCAGGTGTGGGTATAGGTAGTTTTCTTGTAGGACGAGTCAATGGCAACGCCATAGTGCTGTCTGGACCGATGGTGGCAGCATCGGGGTTATCGTCAGGTTGTTGAAGCTTGTGAAAAAGCTGGCTAATGATGCGAGTCTTTCCAGTGCCGGGAGGGCCATATAGCAACACGTTGCGCCCGCGAGACCAACTGTCAAAAATGCGGTTGTAAATAATATCGTCCATTGTTTATCCTTCCACCTCAAATACGCCACCGACTCCTTTGCTGCTGTATAGCTCCCAATTGGGGTCGCTCTCATCCATGTCTTCTGGGCGAAATCCCTTTGTAAACCCAGCATAAAACTCACCGTCGGTGGAGCGAGCGATATAGACCCTGAGTCCACCTTCCGGAAAGAACTTTGCAGCTTCATCCCTGTTTTTAACCCAATCAGGGGCTTCTGGGAATCCATACTTTTTCGTCCAGGCAGGATGCCTCATGGTGCTTTCTTGTCGACGATTCTGATTGCTGATTCTCAATCTATCGCCTGACTTGCTCTTGAATTCCAGCAATCCCATAACCTCTGGGTCACACAACACATGTGCGGAAATAGATATAGGCAAGGCCGCTACGCCTTCTGCCAATTCGTAGCCTAAGAAGTTCAGAGTTTTTTCTTTCATTGATGAGGGTATCTCGATATAGAGGGACCCATGTCCGCCGGCAATCTGGGGATGGCGTTCAATGTTGTAAAATTCCCCCAGTTGAACCTGTCTCCACCAGACTTTATCAATCTTTACCTGGTCCATTATTACCCCTTGTGTACGTGATACAGCTTTTCGTAAATGAAGTCAGATCGGGCTTGCCCATTGCTTCGATATCTAGTGTGTCTATGCTGGTAGAGCTTAACTTCACCATGGTTTGAAAGAATATCAATAATCTCGTCAGGCTGAATTTGCCCGTCCTCTGAGTATGATAGAAAAACGTCAGCAACGTCCAAATCTGACAGAACATCGTTCAATGCCGTTCCAGCAGTCCTTCTATAGCAAAAAGCAGAGGCGTCTTCTTTCCAGGGTCTCAAGCCGCCATCCCCGACAGCGTCTGGCTCATCCTCTCGCGCTATGGTTTCGAGGATGTGATAGTTGCCGGCGTATTGCCTCTTTGTGTAAGGGGGATCCAGATAAACCGCATTTGCTTGCAACAAAGAAGCTGTGATCGAAACGGGGCCGCGAATAACCTTGTGATCTCCTGGCGTGTTGATAAAACTTAATGGCGTTAATTCAATCGACTTTAGGGCGTTCTTCGACAGTTGTGACAAGAAGTACCCGTATGTGCCGCTGATGTTAGCAACTGAATTAACGGCCAAAAGAAGGTTTTGAAGCAAAACGATATGCTCGTGCTCTGAAAGGTTTCCTGTCAAGTAATTTTTTCGAATAAATTCTCGAATCGCGTCGATTTTTGCAGCGTTTTCCGCAGAAAAATACAAACGTGGCTTTTCTCGATTAGCAGGCTGTCCCTCCGCCCCGAACTCTCTGTAGAAGTAGCCCTTCTGAGGGTCTAGCTCGTTGATTGCCTGAAGCACTGCCGAATAACCCCCAAAATGCTCAAAAGCAGGTTCCTCTTTTATCAAGAGCCTTGCGGCAGCATGGATTGTCGGGAAGCAGAGGGCATCGGCGGCAATGACCGAAAAACCCCCGATAGCGAGGGCTTCAGATACGGCTGCAGTGCCGCACATAGGGTCGGCAACAACAGCGCCTCTTGGAACGTTGGACGTAATTACATCAACAATCCAATCGGCGAGCATCGTTTTGTTTCCAAGATATCGATATGCCAAATCTATTTCCTCTATTGTTCTCACTGGATAGTTTCGCGCCGTTTTATAACGATGCGTTCATACATGCGTCTGTAAGATCCATCTTCGCGACGCAGGTAGAATCGCGGTCCTCCAGATTGGAAAGATCCGGGTGCCGCATAATCCCTCATTGGCCGAGCAAGGCTGTTGCTCGATCCAACAATTTCGAATTGCTCTTTGTTGTAGTGGTCCATAAAGCTGATAGGAACACCCATCTCTCCGTAGAAATCAGAAGGGATCAGAGCGGTTTTGCTAACATCGATAGCAGGGTAATTGACGTATTCCGGGTAGGAACTCTCTTCATAGCGATGATGCATCTCCATCAGCGGCAATTCCACGTTTGGTTGAAGGTTGGTGAACCAACGAACCCCCTTTACGCGGATATATCGATTACCGTTTTCATCAACGCGGCTGCTGCTTGCCTTTAACGGATAGCTCTGAGGCACTAGGAATTCTCTATCTCCACTATGGATGCTTGGACCAAACCAAACAGTATCATTTTGAAAGAGCGGAAACACTTCCACGTAAGTCACCGCATTCATGTTTCCCAGTACAATAAATTTTTTATCTGATTCGACAAGCATGGAGAAATAATCTCTAAATTGGGAAAAGGGTGGGTTGGTTACGACTATATCCGCACGCTCGAGCAAGGAGCGCGCTTCTTCCCCTCGAAAATCACCAGTGTCATCCATTGCACGAAGCTTGGCTTTTCCGGGCAAAGATGACAGGGGATCCTGCTCTTCGCCATAATAATCGGCCCATACTCCTTTTGCGCAAGTTTCTCCTAGCAATCCTTGCTGCAACCCTTCAAAACCACTTGCAATTACGGCTTTCAATTGAAGGTTGTGAAACTCGTCGACGAAATACTTAAAAAAGTTGGAATAGCGCGGATCGTCGCAGTTTAAGTACACCACCTTACCGGCGAAGTGCTTGGCGTAATACGGAATCTCAGCTTGGATATCTTCAAGCTTTGTATAGAATTCATCCTTCTTACTGCGCTTAGCCTTTTCGAAATCAGCTGTTCGAGCGTTCTGTTCCAAATCTTTCCCTTTTCTGCCTTGATCCGACGAATAAACATTTCGTCAAGCTTAAAATTAATACTATATCAAGGCGTCTTCAAATCAGATTCTTGTATGCATTATCGATTATTCTGCTGGCGCCAAAGCATCCTTTCTTTGGTCGAAGCAGCTGCGTTTTTCCTTCTTGTAACTTGAAATCTCAAGTGCAGGTTTCTTCGATAAAGCTGCGCCTAGTCTTACAAGCGGTTCAACGTCGGGCGCAAGGGCCCTTTAGCCCGAGTGGCCGGCGCGTTTTCCCAAGCGGCAAATCAGATAGCATGGCCTCAGCCTTCCGCACCTTGTCTTGACAGGCGGAAAAGGAGGACCCGACACATAAGTAAGATCGTTTTTACGAAATAAATCCTTATAAGCGATTCCCATTGCTAACTCCTTAAAGCACAGATGCTGTTTACGCTATCGTTCTATCATTTCGTCCGGACAGATTTTCATCGGACCGCCAGCAACCATTCACAAGGACATCCCGTTCAGTAACTCCCCGCGCTCCTTATACACGCACTCAAGCTTCTTCCCAAGCTCCACGGCATTACGCTTCGTCTCCTCGGCAAACAGGTCATCGATAGCCCTGTCGATCCGCGTGCAAGTCTGCCGGTGCTTGTCCTTCCAGGGCAGGTCGAGCCCCAAACTCGCATCCCAATAGCCGCCGAGCTTGGCGTCAATCACTTCCTCGGGATACAGCACGTCGCGGCGAATGCCTTCAACCACATCGTCCTCGTCCATATCGCAGGCCGCATCGCCCTGCTCAAGGCACTTGCGCAGCTCCTTCTGCGCCCGGATGCTGTCCAGCATGCGAACACACACCACAGCCAAAAAGCGATAGCGTTCGCATAGATCCCACTCGCCTTCGAGCCATACGCGAAAGCCCAGCATTTCGCTCGCGGACTCATCATCCATCAGGATCAATCCCCACGGAAGCACATTGGCGAGTGCGTCCTCACCCAGCCTTTGCACGCCGTCGCGCGTAAAGATGCACGGCTCCACGTCGTAATAGCCAAAGCCGTGGCCTGCACCACAACGATTGATGGCGTGCTTGGGCAGCAGGACGATCTTGTCGCTGGGTTCGGGGTCGATCTTCCTCAGCTTTTTGACCTTGCGGCGAGCGCGCTTTAAGCTGCGCTCGCTATCGCCATAGCCGCGGACGTCCGACTTGCCGCCGTATCGCAGGGCGATCTCGCGCGCCAGGGTCTTTGTGTCCGCCGCGCACAGCAAGTCGCTCACGGTGGGCAGGTCTTCCCACTCAATACCATCGACATCCCAAATCCTGTTCATGTTCAACCTCTTTCTGACTGTGAATTTACGCACTTGTTCGCCCTGCTCAACATACTTGTAAGGCACATGCCCCGCTAGAGCGCCTTCTTGCTGGGAGCAATCACCTCGTCAACCAGGCCCAACTCCAAGGCACGCTTGGCGTTGCACCAGCAATCGCGCTCGGTGAGCTCGTGGAACTCCTGGGCGCTCAGGTTGCCATGCTCGGCCAACAGCTCGTCCAGCTCGGCGCGCATGGCCGCCGCGTGCTGGGCCACGATCTCGATATCGGTCTGCTGCGCCATGCCCGTGCCGCCCATCAACTGGTGGATGAGCACTTGCGTGTGGCGATATACCTGGCGGTGGTCGCCACAAGCCAGGATTACCGCGGCCATCGAGGCCACGACGCCCTCGCCCACCGTGATCACGGGGCAGTCGAGCGACTGCATGGTGTCGATGAGCGCCAGCCCCGCCGTAACGCTGCCGCCCGGGCTGTTGATGATGAGGGTGATGGGCTCATGGGCGTCCTGGCGTTCCAGCACGAGCATGGATTTGATCAGCGAGTTGCACTGCTCGTCGTCGACCGGACCTTCGAGCAGTAGCACGCGGCTGTTAAAGAGTTCGCTGCGCATATCGATGGCGACCACGGTTCCGTCCTGCTTATTCTTGATCACGCTGGGTTCGGAAAAGATAGAGGGCATGATGAGTTCCTTTCGGGTGAGATGTTGATGATGGGCGCCGCGCGGGAGCAGCTGTGTAATGCGGCCACGCGGCGCAGATGGTAGACACAAACGGACGCGGCGGCGTTATCGGCGCAGCCATTTATGGGCATTGGGATGATCGGCGCAGAAGTACTTCTTGGTGCGGAAGGGACGACGGCCAGACACCTTTACGATGCAGTCGGTACGGGGCAGCAGGCCAACCTCACCCGGCGTGATCACGCTGCCGCGCACCTTAATGGCGGTATGTTCAGTGCCCACATGGTCGGTGCCCAAAACGGACTCGCCGCACAGGTCGCAAATGTAACGCTGGGTCTCGATAGAGCTGCCGCCGCCCATGTACACGACGCTGTCGCAGTTGTCCAAGATCACGCGAGCCACATCGTCACCATAGACGCTGTCGAGCTGGCCCAGGGACTGAATGCACATCAAAAAGTTGATGCCGCGGCTGCGCACTGTCGCAATGCTGCGCTCAAAATCGGGGATGCGGCCCACGTTAGGGAACTCGTCCAGCACGAACTCGACGTTGCGGGCCAGGCGACCGTTGGGGTTGGCATCGGCCTTGCGCTGGGCCATGTTAAACGCCTGCTTAATGGCAATGCGCGCCAGCCACGAGTTGGTTGAGTCGTTGTCGCTCATCTTAATGAACAGGACGCGACGGCCCTCGTCCAAGCGGTCGAGCCTAATCTCATCGCGATCGAACACGCGCTTCATCTGGGGCGTCTGCAGTATGGATACTCTCGCATTGAGCGTGATGAGGATGCTCTTGAGGGTCCTATCTGCCGCACAGCGGAAATTGCGGTACTGTCCCACGCCGTAGGCATCGTTGAGCGGAGTGGCACCCTCTAAGGGAATATCGCCCGCCGCCAGGGCATCGACCAAATAATCGAGCGGGCACGGAAGCCGATCATCTTCCGAAATCTTGATCAGCTTCAGCAGTTCAAAGACCCTGTTCATCCTTAGGTATTTACGCTCTTGTGCAGGGTCCGCGCCCGGCGCAAACGTACCGTCCAGGCGCTCATAGCTAAACAGCAGGCCGACGACAGCTCGCAGCAGTAGGGCCGAGCTTTGCTCCCAAAAACCATCGAGAGCGCGGTGCCGATTGGGAGCCAAGGCGTCCAAGAGCATCTCGGCGACGGTGGGAATGTCCTCCTCGGTTTCGATGTATCGCAGCGGGTCGTATCCGATCGAATTCTCGACGTCGATCGTATCGAGCACCGCCACATCGTAGCCATCGTTTTCGTAGCCCTCACTCAAAGCGCGATACAGCTCGCCCTTGGTGTCCATGATTACGGAGTTCACGTCGCGATGGTTGAGTGCGTTGGTCTTAATGAACGAGTCGCTCTTGCCGGCAGACGACCCGCCGATCACCATCACATTGCTGTTGACGCCCTTCTCCCAGGTCTTGTCATCCTCAAAATAGGCCAGCGATGCACCGTGACCCAGGATGATGTCGCGCTGTTCGTCGCCCGACGAGAGCTCGCACATCTGCTCCTTTGTTGCCCAGCGCTCGGCCTCGAACTTTTGAGCCTGCGCATCCTCGTAACCAAACATCTTAATTGCCGACATTGGATTCTCCTTTCTTGTTAATGCGCGCGTTAGAGTTCGCGCGGGGCATGGGACTCGGCGGTTGTGCCCTCAACGTTGTAGTCTGCGGATACGCCGTCGATGATCGATTCAAGTTCCGAGAGATACTGTGCGCGCGTGGTCTCGGGCACCGCTTCGTTGGCGACATAGTTGGCCAGGACGTTGATTTCCGTCCTCTGCAGCAAGTCATACGCGCAACCGCAGCTTTCGAAGTACTCGTAGCGCTTCAGCGCCATGTCAACGCGCAATGCCATGCTCATGTTGCGAGCGTCGTGGCCCTTCATCTTGGTTCGTTCCTCTCGTTTGATTTGGAGTTGTTCGCTGATGTCATAGACGGATGCGCCTTCGGCGGCTAGCGATGTGAGGGGGTATTTGATAAGCAGCTCGACGTTGAGCCCGGGGTCCGCGGCGAGTAGCTTGTCCCTGCAGCGCATGTAGCGCGTAAAGCATGCGAGGGAATAGTCGTCATCGGGCGTAAAACCACGCGCACCGTTCTTGCGCCTAGCCATGGCAGGACGCTTGCCATCGGAGTAGCGGCGAAACGCCGAAGGGACGGAAATGAATCCACCATCCTTCTTAATGTGGCGCATGCCCGTGGCTATCTCGTCGAATATCAAATAGAGCGGAGTCATCGCTCTTGCTTGGAACATGCGATACTCCATGGACAGCAGCTTTGCTACGCTTTCCGCCCTGCAGTCCTTCTCGGGCAGATACTCATCGATAAGGGAGACTAGGGCGCACAGCAAGGCATCGCGGCCCTCGTCGAGCAGGCAGTGCTGTTGCTCAGTGAGCTGAATGCTCGGCTTGGCGCTGTCTGCGGCGACTGCATCGTACAGTGCCCTGGCAACGTGCTGGACCTGGGCTTCGCCGCTTAGACCTCGCGGCAGGGCATGAGGAATGTCCTGCGAAAGCCGCTCGCACGCGTTGCGCAGGTCGGGGTCTAGGTGCTCCAGGAACATTTGATACTGCGTGTCGGTCATGGTGTTCTCCTATCTGTTCTAAGTCTTATAATTCTGTGTGTTTAGTTAGACGGATGCTTAAACACTGCTAACTAGTGAATGGATTGTTGGCTTGCCGCGCTGCTCGATCTTGCAATTAATACGCTACAAATCACATACATGCATCAAGCAGCTGGTATTGAGTTAGATTTGGATTGCTTCGAGGATAGTACAGTGTTCTGTTCTCGTCATTAGAAATTTTCAAATATTTCTGCTAATATAAACCCACTGAGAAGAAAGGGCTCTATACATGCGTGAAACAACATCATTGCCACGCCTCACTGCCGCCGCCCTCTCGCGCGCGCTTAACCTGGAACAAGGCAGTCGTCTGCTCACCGTACGTCTACTTGGCGCTGTGAATGCCGAAGATCTCGCTAAGTGCTTTACCCTAAACGGTAACGGCGAGCCCGATATTTGTGAGCTTGAGCCCGGTAAACAGAGTGCAAGCGATGGCGAACTCGCTCCAGTGTTTATCGATGCATCAGGCTACTACCGCACAAACAAACGCGATGTCGAAAAAGACTGCGCCGCGCTCATAGATTATTTGGAACCTGGCTACCTGGATTTTTGCGACTGGGGTCCTTTTATTTGGTGTCTGTATGCACTCGCCCTTTCAAGCCGCACTCGAGCAGCCGTGGTACTACCCGCCGATTATCTTGATAAAGCTGAGCAGGCACGCACGATTTTAATACGCGAAGGACTCATCGAGAGCGTCGTCTATTTACCGTTTTCCGAACCCACGCGCCATATGACGAGCGCGCTTCTCATAATGTCTACGGGAAATCGCAGCGTAGCATTTCGCAGCGTAATCGAATCCGGACCGCGCTTTCAATATGTAACTAGAGTATCGTATCGTCCCGATATCACCTTTGCTATCTCCCCCGACTGGGCTCGTATTGATACAAATACGCCCAGATCGACGCCAATCGAAACGACCACTTTTGCCACACGTGAGTTACTCCTTCATCGCGCAGCCCTCTCAAAAGGCAAAATCAGCCTTATCGCCATCACCCGAAACTACAGCGCCAAGCTCGGTGACACATTTACGCGAGTCGCGCCATTCATGCCCCGCGAGAGCACGACATCGAACGACATTGACGCAGTTGAGGTGCGCCGTATTTCGTCTCAAGATTTTCAAGACGGCAACCTTCTGCCCGCAGACGCTGTAGAAAGTGTAAATGGGTCGGACTCTAAATACGTAAAGGTGGACCCCAGCGTCCTCGATCGCTACGAGCTCCGCGCGGGCGATATCGTCATGCCACGCATGCTGGGTCGCTCTGGCGCATCCAACCTACTCGTCGTCAGCGCCGATGACGCGAAACAACACCTGGTTGCTTCGCATAACACCACCGTCATTCGCCCATCATTTCAAACGATGACCGAAGAGGAACGCGTAGTGTTTTCGGAGATAATCGTTGGATACCTTACCGAAGGACATGGGGCACAGCTGCTTCAAGCATTAACCGAAGCATCCAGGATGCGCGCTATTCGTCCTTCCGATCTGTTCGAGATTGAAGTTCCGGCGGCGCTTGACCCGCACACGCGCGAGTACAGCGAATCCATCAATCGCTTTGCCGAGGTCGTAAGGGCAAAGAAACAAGCCGAGGCCGCTGTCGCCCAAGCTCAGCGCGACCTTGAAGCCGCAAAGAAGGCCGTTACTCAGGTGGTCGACCAGGCCTGCGAGTAGCGCATACATAGGCAGTAGAAACGTCTTAAGCCGGCGGGAGGAACTAATCCTGCCGCCGGCTTAACTATCTAGCCTATTCCCATCCCGTGGTCTGAGGATTCCATTTGCGCACATTCGCCGAACGATTAAAGCACGGTGCATACAACCGATTGACGATTTCCTCTGCCTCAGCAATGTTCCCCGCGAGATCAAGTACCCCCGCCTGCCTCGCCATCTTTATGTACTGCGCAGAACCATTTTGTTTCCACCAGAGAGGCGCCACGAACTCTTCCGGCATTGCCACCTTGCGGGCAGACGCTTCTTTCTCGACTCTCTCGACAAGCGTAGCCCCATCGACGAAGCAAGTTTTCGCGTACACCAAGATGTCGACTATATCCTTGATTCGCGAAGAGGCACGGCCCTCATGCATCTCTATCATTGCGAGCAATTTATCTGCAAGGGCGCTCTCCGCTCGGCATACTCGATAGTCGCTGACTGGGAGCCCCTCGATATTCAAACGATCAATCGGCGCAAGAACCTCCGGCTCAAGTCCCTGCACTTCATCAATTACCAAGTCAATTGAAATTGGCTGTAGCTTCTTGGTTCCCATAAAGGGGGTGAACCACACCTTCGCACCGCACCGATACTCATCTTTTTCTTTGATCTGCTCTGCACGATCAAAGACAAACGAAACGAAATCCTCCAAATCAATCGAAGCCGCCTGCACCAGATCGGCAATAGCCTCTTCGAGACTTTCCTCTTGAGCAACCAAGTCAATATCCCTTGTGACACGCGCATCGAGTGTTCGCGCCAGGACACTTTGACCGCCTTTGAGCACAAAGCAGCAGTCATCTTCTGAAAAAATGCGACATAGGAAGCGATGAAAGTAGAAACCGACGATCGCCCGATTAGTATCCATCGGCGATTCTCTTGCGGCATCCCTAACAGCCATCTCCAGTGCGGCAGGTGTTTTGTACTTCACCATGCCCTCCGTTTCTCATTGCCCGTTCAGCGCCGTCAACAAGGGCATCATCAACTCGCGTCGTTTGGCAGTTTTAGAGTTCTCTTCTACAAGACCTCTCAGCCGCTGTATATCGAGCCCTCGCCCAAGCGCGTCGTTATAGGCATCGATAATTAATGAGGGGTCCTCGCAATCGAGGCAAAGATCAACAAGCGTGCGCTCGGGTTTAGTTACCGGCAGGCCGTCGAGCCAGACGATGTCCTGCTCAGCGATCTCGCGCTTTGCAAAAGAAAGGGATTCGTTTCTCGTATTGATGCGCATGGGCGCGGTCATCCTGTAGGGGGACAGATAGAAATCGCCCATTTGCTGTAGGTTCGCCGCTGTCGTACCGCTCACGGCGATGCCATCCCACTGGCGTTTTCTCTCCCACGCGCAAAGGGAGGGATTGGTGAGCTTCCAAAAAGCGTTGAGCTCGTCAGTGTCTCGGCGCTGCGTGCCCGACATCCGGTAGGCGCCGTGGCATATCCGTTCAAGACGCCCCACGCGGCATGAGTGTGCCAGCGCATCTCGAGAGATGTCCATACGAGCCGCCTGGGCTGTGGTAAACACGCCCTCACCCTCGGAAAGCTCGCTTATCGCCGCTATGTTGCTAAAGTACTTCATGTTGCAATTGTAGGATATTTTCATACTTTTGCAACGTGATTCTGATTCATATGAATCGTTCGCCTTGTTTATCCCATTTCTGTCACCACTTTGCTACCGGCTCACCATCCCCCGCTATCGAGGTCTAATACTTTTCCGCGAAGTGAACGTCTGTTTTTGGACCCCTGAAGCATCCACATTTTTCAACGGCATAAACGCAGGATTCCGGCATTAAAACCGCAGGAAACGGCACCTCTAAAGTGTCGATGCTTCGGGGGTCCGTTTTCACTCATTCACTTCTCGGAAAAGTATTAGACCTCGCTATCAGCTATCCCAAAGATCAGACCGCCCCTCCTTCACGCCACGCAAAACCGGCCTTCCTTGCCTGCGCGCCCCGCGTCACGCGCTTCGCCACCCAAAAACTCATCCAACATT
Source organism: uncultured Collinsella sp. (assembly GCA_900554135.1). The sequence goes on from USFU01000001.1 coordinate 44,411, forward strand.
AATCTTGGCTCAAGAATCGCTTAATCTATAACCTGCACTATAGAGTTCGAC
>USFU01000002.1 GCA_900554135.1 uncultured Collinsella sp.
GGGCATCCGTTTGCGGGGCGCTCGCTCGCGGACATTGGCAGTGCGACGGACATGCTCGTAGTCCTGGTGCTGCGCGATGGCGCGCACCCGGTGCTGCCAAACGGCGATACCGTGATTGAAGAAGGCGACCTTCTGGTTATGGCCGCGCCAACGTTTGAAGAGCGTGCCGAGGTTACGCTGCGCGAGGTCACCGTGACACCCCACGGGCGTCTGGCCGGCCAACGTCTACGCGACGTGCCGCAAGGCAAGCACCCCTTTATCGTCGTGATGCTCAAGCGCGACGGTCAAACGATCATCCCCGACGGCAACACCCTCATATACGCCGGCGACGAAGCCGTCATCGCCACGCTGGCGTCGTAGCGGCCAGGGACAGCCGTCCCGAATTGGCTACATTTGAGCATCAATCGCCCCGACAGGGGTCTCGTTGCGGACAATTAGTATCTCTCAAAACTAAGTGAGTAGACTTTTGTCGAATCGCCGACCACGTCTCCAAAACACAAGTCTGTGACCTGCGGGTTTGTTGAAGCAAATTAGTCGTGTGCTCAGGATTTCCAATAAAGCCTACTCACTTAGCCAGCGTGCAGTCAAAATAGAACAGTCGCGAGGTCAGTAGACTCCATTGCGACGGCTTATCGTGCATTTTCGCGCAGCTGCGGGTGCAGACGCCCCGTCCCAAATTAGCTACCCTAGTCATCGTCGACGGCAAAGTCGCGGAGGTCGAGGCCTTCGCGTTCGGCTCGGGCCAGGAGCTCTTGGGGCGACTCGTCCTCGACATCCACTACGTCGAGCATGGCAGCGGGAAAGCCCACGCCCGCCGCACTCCCCGCACGGTCGAGCAGGCTCTCGCGCAGCTGATCTACATCAACTTCGATTTCCATGGTGAAACCTCCTACCAGACCAGGCCCTTACTCGTCAGCGCCGAGCGCATCCACGGCAGCGACAAAAGCCTCAACCTGCTTGTCGTCCATCTGCGTGGCCAAACGGCCCACAGGTTCATCGTAGGCAAACTGCACCTTATCGATAAAGCAATCCCAAGCGCGCTCGTCCACACGCACGGCGGCCTCGCAATACTGACTGAGCTTTTTGAGTCCATACCAAAACGCGTTCACATGACGCGCGGGGTCCTCATCCAGCACGCCATCATAACGGCGTCCATTGAACTCGCGCATGCGTGCCACGGCAACCTCGAGCGAGTCGCCGCCCTCGGCCGAAGCCTCATCCACAAGCTCGGGAATCGGAACCTCACGCCGAACAGTATGCCTGGTTGCACCATCGTACTCGCCCACCAGCACGTCCTCATCAAGCCGAGAATCATAGTCCAAATAGCTGGTGCCACAACAAATGCCGTGCGGGGAGCCCGTGCCAAACGCACAGAACAACCCGCCGTCGGCAACAACGCGACGGTAGGTCTCAAACGCCTTCTTAACCTGAACGAACAGCTCGGAAAGCAAACCGGCATCGCACGCTGTCTCGCACGCAACGCAAGCAGGCTCCGGCAGCCCCGAAAGCTCAACCGTGCTCCCCGCAACGCGGGCGGCGCGCTGGGCCCGATACGCCTGCGCCGCCAAGCGCGCTCGCTGCGCAGCGCCGCGCACGTTCGTAAGTTCACGCTCCAATGCCACGTCACCAGCAACATCGCTCGCAGACCCGCCGGCGCCCTGCGACCCCGTCGCACTCAGCTCGGACTCAAACGTCGCTGTGATCATGCCCGCAAGGTCCGTTGCGTCGGCGGCACAACGAAGTTGCTCCAGCTGCGTGCACAGCAGGTCGGCATCCAGGGGCACGGCATCCACGACGCGCACGTCACGCAGGCGTGCCACGTCCTGCAGCACCATAGCCCCCGCGGCATCGTACGCCGCGCAAACCCTGTCCACAGTATTGGCCCGCAGCTTTACCTCGATAAACGCAAGCGTCTGCTCCAAACGGGCCAGCAGCTCGGCCTTGTCCTCCATACGCAAAAAGGCAGCATAGCGCCGCTCCATCTGCAGCGGACCAACAATGCCCGCCTGCTTGCGAGCGCGTGCAAGCGCAGCGCCCTCAACACGGCGAACATACCCGTCAACAGCCCGCACGGCAGACTCGCGCGCGGCATGCTCGGCAGCCTCAACGCCCCTAAGCACACCCAGTAGCTCGCGGGAGCGGGCCTTGCGCACCAACTCCCCGCGATCGTACTGCTCAAGCGCCGTCTGACGCTTGGCTACCGACTCAAAGCCAAACAGCTCGTCGAGCAACTCGCCAACAGAACGCTCGCCCGCCATGGCAAGGCCCCCTACTCGAACACGCCAACACGCCCGCGGGCCCACGCGCACACAAGCCCGCTCGCCCGCACTCCTACAGATCCAGCGCCTTCTTCGCGGCGTCGACGGGGTCGCCATCCATGTAGAACACCGGGCTCAAGCCCGAGATAATCTCGGACGGCACGCTCTGCAGGCCCGCAATGGCGCTCAGCGGCAAAATCACGCGCTTGGCACCGGCATTTTTGGCCACGCGCATAATGTCTTCGAGCCCACGGATCTCGTCCATGGAGCCCGACATGCGCAAGATGCCCGGAATCGCCAGCGCGGGCATCACCGGGCGGTTGCACGCCGCGGAACACAGGCCCACAAACTCGGCGAGCGAAACTTCTTCGGACAGGCCCTTGCTCTGTAGGTCGTTATAGAACAGCAGATAATCCTTGGAGCCAATGTGCATGCCCGGCGCCACCCGGTTCGCCAGGTTCACAAAGTTGTCGAACGCGGCCTCCAGCGTATCGCGCACCGGCTTGTTAAAGGCCACGCCCTCGTGCTTAAACTTGCACTCGCCGGCGACGGCCTTGTTCTCCAGCTTGTACACGGCAACCTCGCCGCCCTGCGACCTGCCCACGCCAAACACGTGGCCGGACAGCAGCGGCCCGTCGGGAATCAGCGTGTCCTCGCTCTGCTCGGGCACGCGTACCACGTGCACGTCCTGCGGGTTGTCGGCATCCATATAGCCCAGGTTGACGTCGATAAACTCGACGCCCGCCATAATCTTGAGCTGCTCCTTTACGCGGCGACGGCCCTCGATGGCATAGTCCAGCAGCCAGCGCACGTCGTCCTTGTCCATGGCCTCGTCGGGGAACAGCAGCTTGGCCAGACCGCTAAAGGTCTTGCGCACGGCAATCTCGTCGCGCTTGTTAAAGTCGCTGTTAAAGCGGAAATACCGGTCGATATGGTGCGTAAAGTCCTTGCGGCGCATCTCCTTGCAAAACTCCGACAGACAGTCGGTGATCAGGCCGTAATGCCCGGTCAGCAGGCTCGAGCGCATCTTGGGAATCTCCCAGCCCGGCAGGTAATAGTGGATACGGTCGAAGAAGGCCGAATCGTTGTTAAACTCCGGCGGGAACGGATCAAACAGGTGCGTGGTCTTAAGGACGTTTTGCACAGTGTCGTTGATGTTGCCCTCAAAGACCATGGAGGCATCGGCGTTAATCTGATCGCGGCCGCGCGCATAGCTGCCGCTCGCCATGTAGTCCTTCATGATCTGCACGGCATTGGTGTCCTTAAAGCGCATGCCGGCGACCTCGTCAAACGTCACGCAGTCCCAGTGGCCCACCAAGCCCACGCGGTCGGCGCGCATGGAGTTCATGCGGCCGAACAGGTTGGCCGTGGTGGTCTGGCCGCCAGAGAGCAAGATGGCGTAGGGCGAGACCTCTTTGTAGATATGGCTCTTGCCGGTGCCGCGGGGACCCAGCTCGCACAGGTTGTAGTTGCGCTCGATGAGCGGCACCATACGCTCGATAAAGTGCAGGCGCTCTTTCTCGGAAAGCTCGCTGGGCTCATAGCCAGCCGAGCGCAGCAGCATGTTGAGCCACTCGTCGCGCGTAAAGTACTGGCGCTCGTCGACCATGGCATCCAGGTCTAGATTGGGCATCTGGATGGGCGTGAGCGACGCCACACTAAACGGAGAGTCCTCGGGTCCGCGCTTTTTGCGCTTGGCCTTGGAGCGGCGCGGCGCATCGTCGCCAAAGACCTCCATGCCAAACTCGTCTTCCTCATCCAAGGGGTGACGATACTCGATGCTCATGATGCACCAAATGCCACCCTGCAGAATCTTGGAATAGTCGCGCACGTACTCGGCCGGCATCACAAACGGCTCGATGGTCAGATTGGCAAACGAAGCCACGTAGATGTCTTTGTACTCGTCGAGCTTGGCCGTCACCTTGTCGATGATGGTAAAGCGGCCCAGTTCGCGAATCTTGGACTTAATCCGCTCGGATTCGTCGGGACGCACGTAGTTGTCGGTGAGGATCCTGCGAATGCGGTCCAGGCCCTCTGCCACGGCATCCTCGTCGTCGGTTGAGCAGTACATGCCCAGCAGGTACTCCAGCACAAAGGTGGGCACGTTGGCGCCGCGCTTCATAAGGGCCGTCAGGTCCTTGCGCACGATCTTGCCAGCAAAGTGCTCGAGCAGCTTGCCGTCCAGCCCATCCATGTCGTAGCCGTCGCCCTCGGGGTCCTCGGCCACGGCCTGGTCATAGCCATCGGTCGAGGATTCGTCCTCGGCGGGCGCGGCGGCCTCCGCCGGCTCCGGGGCAGGCGCAACAGCCTCAGCCGCCGGGGCCTCCACAGGCACCGCAGCCTCCACAGGCGCATCCACATCAATCGAGGGGACTTCCCACAGATCGTTGTCACGGCTATCAAACATAGGGCACACTCCTAAAAACCAAAGTCAGCAACAGGGGCAAACGAAACGGCGATGGTATACGTCTCGCGCCAAACGATCTTGCCCGACTGGACATCGCGGCACACCAGCAAATGGGACGAGCCAGACCCGAATGACACGCCCGCCTTAAGCGTAAAGCGTGCCTCGACCACGCGGTCCTGCGGGTTGGGCGAGGTCATGTCCGCATGCACGCGGGCAACGTCGCTCACCTCGTTGCCGGTCTCATCGGTAAACACCAGCTCATACTCGCACGGCAGCACCTTGCCCATAGCGGCCTCCTCCTGTAGCAACTTAATGCCAAACAGCGAGTTGGTAACGCGACGGCTCTCGCTCAGCACGCGCAGCTGAGCCATTTGCGTGTCGACAAATTCCTTTGAAGACGCGCTCAGGCGACGATACCCGACCACCGGCACCACGAGCTCCTGCAGGCTCACACCGCCATGCACGTAGCGCTTGGTTCCGCCGGGTCGCTTGTAGTGCACGATCCCGCGCGGGGCCAAGCCAACATAGCCGCCGCCCGGCACCACATGGTCCATGTTCATGGCCAAATACGGACTACCGTCCGCACCGTTGGCGATATCGGCCAAGGCGTCGCTCTGAGCGACCACCGCATGGCGCTTGCCAAACAGCACCGGATCGTCGGGCAAGTCGGTTTTGCCCAGGAACAGGCATTCCGGCAGCTCGTTGGCTGTGAATAAAAAGCCGTGATCGGACGTAATCGTCACGCGGGCGCCCGGCGCGTCGGTGCACACGCGCTTGGCAATCGAGACCAGCTCGTCCACGCTCTCGGCACATGCATCGAACACGTCGCTTTCGGTGGCGAGCTTCTCCCCCGTCGCGTCGATCTTGTTGTGATACAGGTACACGATCTCGCTGGACTTGAGCAGCTCCTTGCGGTCGGCGGCAGACATATCCAGATACGCCGCGGCACTCAGGGCACGACCCGTAGGCGCGGCCTTCTGCAGCACCGCTTGACGCTCGACCGTAGAACCCGTGGGCATGCCATCGAGCAGCACGGCACCCGTTTCCATGTTGAGCGTCATGGCCTGATGCGGCAACAGCGCCGGCATGCCCATCTCGGTAATAGAGGGAAACATCGCCTGCACGCTACCCATGCGCACCTCGCCGCCGCGCTCGCGCTCCAACGCGGCAGCCACGTCCTGCGCCACCTCGTAGCGCAGCGCATCGCTAATCAGGACCACCTTGGCCTTGGCGCTGCCAGCATACGTGGGCAGTGTCTCCCAATAGAACAGGTCTTGGCGAGCGATGCCCTCAACATAGCCGGCATCGCGCCACTGCGCCTGGGCGGCATTGGCCCAGCATGCGTTGCTCTCGGTCAGATACCAGTTAGCGTAGCTGTTCTCGGCCCATTCGACCGCGCGGCGCTCGGGTTCCTCCAGCAAATCGACACCGCGCAGCTTGCAGCGCTCGTTGGCCTGGCGCAGCGCGCGATAGGCTGCATCCATGCGCCACCAATCCGAGGTGTAGGCCTCCCACACCTCGGCCGCCTGGGCAATGTGGAATCCGCCCGCATGGTCGCGCTTAAAGGACGCCATGTCGGCCAGCGCCAAAAGCACCTGGTAATAGCAGGAGACATCGTCGTACCAGCACAGGTCGCGACGGGCCGAGGCAACACGACGGGCCTCGTCAGCGCGGTCGGCCCCCTGCGCCAGCGAGGCGAGCAGGTCGCTCAAAATGGCCTCGTCAACGCACGGGAATACATCGAGTCTCAGCAGATCGTCAGTAGACAGGGCGCCAAACACATGGCGCAGGCCGCACGCGTCCTGGACCAGCTCGCAAATCTCGCGCAGGTCATCAGACGCCGCAGCATCGCCCGCCCATTCGCGGACGACGGCGATGCAATACGGCGCATAGGCAGGCGCAATATGGTTGGAGAGCTTTTGCAGCGCAGCAGCCGGCACCAGCGAGGCCGAAGCCGTCAGCAGCACATGGGCGGCAAAATCCTGCAGCGAGTCGCGCTCGAACAGCGCACCCTCAAAGCCCGTGCGTTGGCGCACAAAGGCAGCAAGGCTATCGGCAGCCTCATATTTCTGAGCCTGCTCCGCCAGCGCCTCCGGGCCATCATGCAGCAGCTTGGTCAGACACGCGCGCACAATAAACGGCATGGTGGCAGCACTGGAATCGGAGCCGCCAAACATGGCAGCCAGCAGGCCCAGCTCAACATCGGCCGCACACGCAGGCGCGGGCATGCACTTAGAAAACTTGGCAACGCGGCCCTTAGCGGCAAAGAACGACTTGTGCGCCTGCAACGCCTTGCGAATATCCCTCGCGTTCGAAGCCCCCAGCTGATCGGCCAGCAGCGACAGATAGTCCGCCGAGAACTGATCGGCATACAGCTCAACATCGGCCAACCAATCGCCCTCAAGGCCGCCACGTCCCTGCTGGCGATACACCAGCATGTCGCTCGTGGTGTCCTCGCGGGCAATGAGGCGCTTGACCTCAAACATATGCCCGTCGCAAGCCTCCACAAAGCGCACCGGGCGCGGCAGGCGCTGCTCTATCGCTTCGCCAAAGCCGCCCCCGGCAAGCTCGGCAAACGTGGCGGCAAACTCGCCCTCCGCGTCGTGCCACACCACCACGCGGCGCTCACGGCAATCGGGCAGCGGCTGCTCAAAGCGCGCCGCCAGCTCTTCAATTACATTGAACTTTGCCATCTAACAATCCCAATGTCATACCGGTCAAAACAATTCGCGTAACGCGTAATCACGTATGCGTTATTTTATCTTTGCCAGCACATCCTGGAACTTGGCATAGTTGACCTTAACGCCGTCGTCCAGGTCGATCTTGATCATCTGGTCGGCCAAGTGATGCAGCTTTTCCTCGTAGGCAACGGTCTCGGTCAGCTGATCCTTGAGCTTTTTGATGCGCTTGGTCAGCGCGACCTTCTCGCCGCGCTCGGCCGTGGCCGGCGCATCCTCGGCGTCAGCGATCTGCGAGCGATAGCGCTCCTGCTGCTCGTGCACATAGTCGGTACGGATGCGCGCCAGCAGGTCGGGCGTATAGCGATGCATGTAGACCAGGGCCATAAAGCCGTTCTTTTTGCCCGAGTCGAACAACCAGTAGATGGGACGTTTCTTGTAGGTCTGGCAGTGGTCCTTAAAGAAGTCCTTCAAAAAGTAGGTGCGGACAACCTCGCGCGAGGTGCCCTTGCCGCCGAGCGCCTCGGCAATAAAGGCCAGGTTCTGCTCGAGCGTCTCCTCGCCGTACACGGTGCGCACAAAGTCGATAAAGTAGCGCACGATGTCATCGTCAAAGTACTCGTCGTCGGTAATGGGCAGCACGTTGTCGCCATCGGGCATAAAGGTCACGTGATCGGGATCGGGCATCTTGGCCAGATAGTCGTTGACCGTGGCACCCTGGTCGGCCAAGACCAGACCGTCCACGTCCAGCGAATAGCGGCCAAACATGCAGCCCACGGCATAGCTAATGAGCGAGGTGATCTCGTCGCGCTTGGTGCGTACGTACTTGTTGCCCTTGTAGCTCTCGGGGATCTCGTCGGCGGTATCAAAGATGCGCGCCACCGAGACGTACTTGTCCTCGACCTCGATGGGCACCTCGCCCTCCATGTTGTAGATCTTGGCAAAGATTCGGTTGAGCTCTTCCTCGTTAGCGCGAAGCTGCTCAAAGCGAGCATTGACCTCGGCCTTGCGAGCCTCGTACTTATCGGCGAGCAACGTTGCCATATCTCTATCCCATCCAATCAGGACCGATTAAAAGCCCAATAAAACTAGCTAAGTCAACATAGACAAGTCTACCCAACAGCAAAGCTTCTAGCGCCCCATGCAGAGCATTCGCAGGCATCATTTTGAGAGTACGTCCACTACAGGCCGACCCCGCTTCGCAGCCAGTATGTATTAACTTACTCCACCTGCTCCACCATTTGTTGAGCAACAAGTGTGAGCGGTAGTCATAGGGCCATGACCGCAGCAACCGGTTCAAAGCAGCACAAATGAATACGGCCCCACCATCTCGCGCCAAAAGCCTGTGGTAAGTCTTAAAACCGCAGGCAGATTGACGAACATGTGTTTGGTCATTATAATTTCTACTTGAATAGACTCCTCGTCTCGTGGTATAAAGAGATTGGTACCCTCGAATAGAGGGACCTCCAAGAGCCGGGGGATGTCCCCCGGCATTTTTTTATGCGTAAATTGGAGGTCACCTCATGAAGGAACTCTCGATCTTTATCGACGAATCCGGCGACGCGGGGCCTGTATCTAGGTACTACATAGTCACGCTCGTATTCCATGAACAGGACGAGCCTGTTGACCCTCATATCAATAGCTACGAACAGCTCTTAAAAGATCAAAGCCTTGACATCATGCCGTTTCACTTTGGGCCTCTCTTGACCGGACACGACGACTATAAATGGCAGGATATCCAACGGCGGAAAAAACAACTTTCCGCCTTCACGATGCTTGTGCAGCACCTTCCCATCACATACCGACCCTTCATCTACGACAAGAGGCAGGGCCTTTACGAACCGCAAAAGCTCTCCGAAAAGATCGAACGCGATGTTACGCTATTCCTTGCCGACCACCTGGCGTACATACAGAGCTTCGACCACGTCAAGATCTACTACGACGGAGGCCAAAGCGTTGTAACGCGCGCGCTTCACGGTGCCATCGAGAAGGCCATTTCCCAAAGGGCCACGGTTTATCGCGACGCTTCGCCCAGAACATATCGACTATCTCAGGTCGCCGACTATATTTGCGGGATCGAGCTCACACTCCTTAAGTTCCAGAATGGAACGGCGACAAAAACAGACACGGAGTTCTTTGGCTCGATTACTCCATTCAAAAAGAACTTCGTTAAGAAGCTAAAGAAAAAGAAGCTCGATTGAGTCAGCCATTCGCGCTGGAGCCATGGTATAAATGGGTTGCGTTCCTTTATGGAGGGCAGTCAAGGGCCGGGGGATCCCCCCGGCATTTTTTATGCCTTGGTCCAATGCAAGCTCGACATAAAAACGGGAGGGGCATCCCTAGAGATGCCCCCTGCAAAATGCAGCCGACTCCTAAACAAGAATCAATCGTCCAATAAATCCATGAACCTCTTGTCGGTAAACACATAGGCAGGAAGGTTGTAAAGCGGGGCAACCCGTTTTACTGAATGAGTCTTCTTGTAGTACTCTTCAACAATATGCGAAGCCATTGCGATCGAGTCTATTCCGTCGACCGCGTCAACCATATCTCGCAGACCAAATTCTTCGCCAACTTCGACTGTTTGTGCAAACTGTTTTGCAAGACGCCTCATTTTCTGCTGGTATTCAGCCCGCTCTTTGCGATCACGCGCCTGTTTTATGCGCCAATCGGCATCCCAGCAAAACCTATCCATTTTTGGATTATCTGGCACGCTGGCGCAGAACGCTTCAAGCTCAGCCTTGCCTTCTTTCCATGTAGCCTCTTTCTGCTCAAAGTTCGCCTCGGCCTCCTTAAGCGCCAGTTGAGCATCGCCGTCTTGCTGCTGCAACTTATCGACCTCAACTTTGGCAAGCTCACTCGATCCTTCAAAGAGATCGATCCCAATAGACTTGAGGCTGGAATCGACCTTTTCTATACGCCCAGCAAGCTCCGAAAGCTTTTTCTTTACTTGGCGCTTATTGCTAATGTCAAACAGCCCAAACGACTGAAGCTCTTTCTCGCAGGTCGAGGCCTCGTTATCAAGGTTGTTTCTCAGCTCTGTCAGTTGCTCTCGCTTGCGCTCCAGGTCCCGGAAGTGATCGTATTTCGAGGTTGCCTCGGCCAGAGCCTTAGTAATCGAGTCAAGCTTTCGTTGAAGTTTCTCCTTTTCCGCTTCGGCTTGACCTAATTCGTCCTGGTCAGCGAGGCAACGGTCCGCAAGCGCGTAGACCCTATCCCTCGTCTCGTCCTCTGCCCAAGACTTTGGTTGAAACGGCTGAGGCTTCTCGTCCGCGCCCCTGTTCTTTTTGCCGGGAGCATCGCTCTCGTTCTCTAACGCGACGGATGCCGATACCAATTCCGATCCATTACGAGCATCCAGCCGAATCTTCGGAGCAGAATAGACCATCTTCGTTCCCGGATTCTCCTGCACGCCCACAACGTCCGTCACGTCGTTTACGACCAGCATGGATAAATCGACGTTCTTCGCTGCAACAAACGTCACCTTAAACGAAACGTCTTGCTGGCTACGCAGCCCTTGGCGCATATCCCAAAGCATGCGTGTGACCAAGTTGAAGAACTGGGGAATACCGCGAGCGATTCGCGTGTCATACATTACGCAATACGCATCGGGGGCCGGATTGTCGATTACGAGCGCCTTGTTACAGCCGCAGAAATCAGCCAAGACAAGGCCCGTCAAATCCCCTTCTCGAAGCATAGGGTAAAGCGCCTCGTGGATTGCGCTCCTGGGAACAATGAGGTCCTCATCAGCTTCAACCAGATTATTCAGAAAACCGTCGACAAAGCAGTTGAGATAATCATTCAGATCATCAAAGCCACCCTGCGTGGCAAACTCGGTAAGCTCGGGCACCTTGTCATTATCGACATGCAGACCAGTCGCAACGTGATGATGACCATCCCAGGTGATCATTCCGTCGTCAAAGCAAACGCAATAATCGGACAGAAGGTGAAAAAATGAAGTCACCAAATCCATTTGAATTAACCTTTCGCTTAGGCTTCAGGAGCTACTTCGCTTCCTTCGGGACGTTTACGATGAGGACTTCAGCCCCCCTATCCCCTCGCCTTTGCCGAACACTGTCTTTAACTTAGCCCATTGACCTCGTCATTTGTTGAGCAACAAGTGCGAGCGGTAGGTATTGGGCTACGACCGTTGGGGTCGAAAAAAAGCACCGGCTGGCAATGCAATACTGTTCGATTGTCACGACAAAAAAATAGAGGGCGTCCCATAAAGAGAAGCCCCCTTGCAAAACGATCGAGCCGTTTTTCTTTTAGCCGAAAATTTGCACCACGATTCCAGAAAACGCAAGGTAGCGCACCGCAACCGTCCTCAGAAGAATGGCCTAGCGGCGCGTTAAAATGCTACAGAGACTCGGTGGTCTTTTGTGTTCGAGGCTTGCAGGAGCACTCCTCCATACATGACTCTGGAAAAACGAACTTATAATCAGGCTGGAAGAATGCTTCTCTGAATTTTGTACAGGCTTCGTAAACGTCCTCGACAATCCTTTTGCCGGTTAAGGCGAGGTTTTCAAAGTCCTTATCGAAATGGTCCTCATAGTGCTCAAGAGACAAAAGATTGTGCATCAGACTGTTTCGCTGTTTAATCCACGCCCTAACCTCGTCAAATAGTTCGCTTGAGAAAGAGTCACTGATACACTCCACCCCTGCGTTGCACAATCTCTCAACGCAACTGACCTTAGTCGATATCGCGAGTTGATTACTTCCCTTGCGGCATTTACCTCCTTTGCGGCAATACTTGCACTCACGCTTGTATTTATCCAGGACACGAAAGAAGCGATTCTCGAGGCATGAATAAATCAGCCATGAGGCTTCGAAATACAGCCCTCCCTCAATCGAATCGTCAATCTTGTTTAGGAAGAAGTCGTGCATGGTCGCCATTTCGCAGCGAAGCTCGAGAGATTCATTTTGTTTCATAATCTCAATCCTTTGCAATAAGTGAAGCAAGAGCCCTGGGCATCAGCTTCTTGGCATAGTCATCGGCAATCTTTTCAAAAGGAATGCTTCTGTACCCGAGCTCATAATCTCGTCTGCCGCTTATTTCGTCATGTCCAAGATTGGCTGCTATTTGAAGTTTCATCTTGAGCTGCGCAACATAGCGCTCGCGCTCGTTTGCAAGCCTCATAAAGTCAGAAAGAGAAAACCGCCGATGCGCGTCAAGATGTCCAAACTCATGAAGTATGGCGAAAACACAGTAAAGGAAGCAGTCCCTAAAATCCGCGCCATACGAACAAGCCATTGCCGCTTCTCTAGCCTCGGCCAGCAAAATGTCGTAGGAAACCGCAGTGCTTGACGTTCTTTTCTCCATCTTCTCAATATCTCGCAAAGGAATGTTCGCAATATAAACTGCACCATCATCAGGGCTAAATTCGAAAAATGAGTCCCGCCCGACCTCTCTGTAAACGGCAATGTCCAATTCAAGACTTTGCGCGATTATTCTTGAAAGCTCGAAAGCCGTAATCCGGCTCTGGTTAATCACAACGCTCACCCAAATGAATAAATACGTTTGAACTCGCGACATATCCCAAGACGAGTAGCGAAACGTAACGACTCGACTATCGATTCAAGCAACGGTGCATTCTCGTTAGCCCCGCTATAAACTCTAAGCATTAAAATTGAGCTCCAAATCGGTTTTCATGCAACGAACCGCATCGACCCGTTCTTGCCAAAGCCAGTAAAATCCATCCATAAACTGGCATCCGTCGTTAATAGTGCCCTTTAACTCTTCAAGTTTTAATACAAACCTGTCGCTTCTTACGAAAACGTATGATTTGCCGGATTCCTTTTCAGGATAACGAGCGAAGTCGACGTAGTAGCCGCCCTCACTATCATCGCCAACAGATTCCAAAAGGTCAACAAGCTCAAAATAAGCAGTTGTTTCCTTGGCTCTCGTGAGCCGCTCGTCACCGATGCCAAGAGCCGAGTTCAAAGAAGACGTCAATTTATCAAGATCGTGGATAGATTTAATGTTGACGCTCCATGGATTGGCACCTTTTGCCTCACAAACGGCTATTCGAGTTGCCTTGAGGTACAGTTCCAACGACTGATGAGCATCGAACAGTATTGGAAAGACTATTGCGTCAGCGTCGTGTCCCGCATTGTCACCCAAGAGGGAATCAAGGAGCCTGATCGCAGCTTTCCAATAGCCTTCTGCCATCATTGCATAGTTTAGAGAGCGATCCAGCTTGTCCATACGCCAGTTTAGGAATGCGCATTGCTCAGTTAGGGTCACCACAAACACCTACACCAACGGATGACGTTTGAAATCCCAGGAGGTTTCAAACGAGTCCCAGTCGGCCTTGGAAGCATCAAGCGAACGCTGAGATAAATCCGAAATGCGTTGTTTATCTATCGCCGCAGGCGCAAGATATGGAACCCTGGCGACATCGCCAACTTGGCAGTGCGCAGTTGAATTGAACAGCTTCAAGACGAATGAAAATAGGGACGAATTGGAGTACGCAAGAAGCTCTAGTTGATTATCCGGACTAGGGAAATAGCAATGCCCCGAAATATCATAAAAAGTATCTTGCGGAGCGAACCTAAAACTATTTAAACCCGAAGTAAAATCCGTCCATGTATTCTTTCTTTTCTCGAGAAATGATTCACTCAGGACTCGAGCATGCGGTTGTTGCAGAATCCAGGTGGGATCATTTCTATACAGAAGAACCCATTCAAGATTTCCGTACCACTTACGATAGTCACCGCCTTTAAGATACTTAATCCACTTCTTATCACTCCTAGAAGGGCGATAGTCCGATTCGTGCCATAGGCGTAAGTACTTCTCATTATTAGACGTCTGCATTCCAACTTTGGGATGAGCAACCGAATTGAAGCTGCCGCCATTTTCAAACGCCGCCAATAATCCGCTCCCAAGCCAGTAGGCGATGGGGGTGCCGGGAATCTGCCTGAAGGTCTCGGCGTCGCGGCGGTAGAACCAGTCGCAGGCGGGGTTACCGATTGCCTCGAGGGTCTTACCTTCCTGCAGTGTCCAATGATCAAAATCATTCAGCCTGATATAGCCACCGCGATAGCCAGCGACGTGCTTGTTCCTAATTACAAATGTGCATACCTGGGCAGCGATGCCATGGAATCCATGGACAGAAAGCTGCACTAGGCTATCTATCGTTTTGGTGGCGACCAGCTGCTGACGCAAGTTCTCGTAGGATGACAAGAACATCCAACTATTCGAGGTCGCAAGGCCCGCGAGGCCCGCCTCCTCCGTGAGCGAGAAAATGCGTGAGATAAAGCAAGTGCACAGATCGCTCTTCACGTCGGCGTAGTTCTTCTTAATCCACTTCGACATGAACAGATCGAAGGAAGAGCCACCCAAGTAAGGCGGATTGGCAACAACGCATGAAAACTTCGAAGATAGTGCCTCGCAGTCGACAAGCGCGATTTTAAGCTTCTCTTGCGTATTGCCGGCGAACAAGCCACTTTGCAAGCCGCAAAGCTCGATCGCCTCACGAATTGCAGCGAGATCGTTGCCCTCGGGAACAAGAAGCGATCCGACCTCGTCAAGATGAGCAAGAGCATCCAAAAAGGCACGTTTCTTGGCAAGCGCGCACCCTTCAGGAAGGTCATCCTCTTCGAATGTAACGGGCCTCAGGGTAAGAATATTCGCAGATACGCCGCGTTTAAAGAAACGGCGGTCGTGCTCACGGGAGCACATAGCAAGGACCAAACTGGCAAACTGCCCAGCACGAGGGTCAATCTCCATACCGTACAGGTTCTTCGTCAAGATGAGCTCAGGGATCTCGCGCTCGGGATAGCCGCGCTCAAGATACATCTGCACCAACAGCTCGAATGCATAGGCAAGGATGTGCGCCGAGCCACACGCCGGATCACAGAACGTTATGTCCTCAGGGCCAGAGATGTGAATAAAGTCCTCGTGCTCCGTATCGGACTCGATGTAATACGCCATCTGCTCTCGAAGATGGCTTTGGGGATTGTTGAGCATCCACAGGCGACCGAGGGAGTTATCAACCATATAGCGCACAATCCAGTCAGGAGTAAAGAGCTGGGTTTTGGGTGCCAGATCGTCCGCCTCAACCTTCGCGCCCTTTTTGACTGCAGCATCAACCTCGGCCTTTCGTTCAGCGTTGTAGTACTGATACATCCAGCCCAAAAGCAGGACGTTGTTCCAATCCTCCTCCTCGATGTCACCCACCATGCGGCCGATGACGCCGTCGGCATCCATGAGGTTGACCGGCAGGAGCAGCGCCATGCAGGCGTCCACGGGCTGGAACACGCCGGGCAGGCACCCGGAGAGCTCGGCGCACTGGGCCAGGAACAGGTAGCGGAACAGCGGCCCGTCCTCGCCGGTCTGCTTGAGCTCGGCGACGCGGGCGGGGTCGACACCCTCGATCTCCACGTCGAGCGCCTCGTCCACGGCCTGGCTGCCCAGCTCCCAGGCGCCGTCCGCGGCAGGGCGGGTAAACATGCGCACGCGGGAGGGCAGGAAGTCGTGGACCTCCATGTAGCGCACGGCGGCGATGCGGTTGAACCAGGTGTAGGCGGCGCGGTCGCGCAGGTGGGCGAAGCCCTCCTCTGCCGCGGCTCGCAGTAGGGCGTCGCGCCACTCGGTCTCCTCCGGGGACAGGGCGCGCCCGCCCACCGCCGCGGAGCCGGCGGGCTCGGCGCCCTCGGCCACGCCGTAGAGCCTCATGCGGGCCTCGACGCCGGCGATGAGCTCGTTGCGGGCCCAGATGCAGTAGTTCTTGATGGCAGTATCGTTCATGGCGGTCTCCCCTTCCCCGGTGGTTCTTGATTAGCTCAGACGGATGGCGTCGTTGCCTTGCAGCTCGGCAAGCAAGCGCACGCGGAGCTGGCCAAGGTAGGCATCGATGTCACTTTCGCTCTGCAGCTTTTTACGCTCGCCCAGGTCGGCCAGACGCAGCTTTTTAATCCTGGGCGCAGGCGCAGGCTCGGGCTTTGCGGTCGTCGGGACGTCCTTGTCGTTGCCCTTGATCGTGGTAACAATCTCGCCGGTGGACGTGACCTCCTTGCGGCGGCTCTCACGCTGCTGGCGAGCCTTCTCCTCATCGATAGCTATATCGATGTTCTCGCATGCGCGGTCGCAGTACTCAATCAGCTGCTGCTTCAGTGCGGCAAGCTCGCTTGCCTTGATGGCGGCGTGAGCACGGCTCTCAAACGACTTGGCCATGCGACCTGCGTTCTCAATAGCGCGCTCGGCCAGCTTGGCATAGCCGTCCTGGCTCTGGGCATATTCGTGTACCTGGGCCATATACGCGGCGATGTCGTCCAGCATCTCCTTGCGCTTAGCATCGACCATCTGCTTGTGAGCCACCATGACCGGCTCCATCAGCTCGTGGAGCTCTCGGACCTCGCGGTATGGACGCGGGTTCTTAAGAATCTGCTCAATGCGCTTGTTAGCCTCGACCGCCTGGGCGTTAGAGTCCATGTAGAAGCCCTCGTCCTTCATAAGGCCCATAAACTCAACAGCCTTATCAAAGACGGGCTTTTGGCTCTCAAAGAAGAATGTGACCTGGTCGTAGTCCTCTTTCCAGTCATCCAGATCGTCTTGCGCTTTTACAAAGGCTTTGAACAGCGTCTGGACGTCGTTCCGGTTGTCCAGCAGGCGCGTGGTCAGCTTAATGCCGTCCTCCAGCACCTTTAGGCCCGGGTAGGGATAGGCCGGGGCCAGGCCCGTAAAGTTGTTGTTCGTGAGTTCCACGCACTCGTTCTTAAAGCCCTTAAGCGTTTCGACCACGGTGTCGGTAAGCTCGTCCTCGTTGGTGATGTCGCGCTTGGCATCGAAGGTCTCGCGCAGCACCCTGTTGACTTTCTTGATGAGTTCATCGCTCATCTTAACGCGCTCGCGCACCTGGGCCTTGTCGGCATCCTTGCGCAGGAGGGTAACCATGCGCAGATCCGCGGGGGCAACATTGGCGCCGGCAGCCGTAATGGTCGCGCGCTGCGAAACCACCAGCTGCGCCACCACGTTGGCAATGTCGATTACGCGCCAGCCATAGGGGGCGTTCTGGAACTTGCGTTGCAGGTCGCCCATGGTCGTGTTAAGCGACATACGCGTCTGCAGATGCAAAAAGTCCGCGACCTCCTTCTCGGCGCGGGCGTTCTGGGAGCTCTGGCCGTCGAGCGCCACCTGGTTGGCACCGCGCAGCGTGGCGCGAATGTCGTCATCGGTCTTGGCAGGGTCGGCGATGTAGTCGGCCTTGGTAAAGATGGCATCCGTCAGCTTAGACAAGGCCTGCTCGAACACGTCGGCAGGCTTGGTGGCGCGAATATTGACCATGGAGCCGTTTACGGCCACGCGGGCGTGCAACACGGCCTCTTTCAGCAGCTCCGTCGCCTCGCGCTCGGCGTACGAGGCCTCTTTCATCTTTGCCTGGACAATTTGCTGGGTCGAAGGCTGCAGTTCCTCGGTATTGATGGTCTTGCGGTACTTGCGAATCTTAGCCGCATTCTGCAGGTCATCGAAGTAGTCCACGTCGTCGGCAAGCACCACCAGCGCAATGTTGGCAGACTTAACGGCAAGCTCGGCATCATCGGCACGTGAGAGGTCGTTTGCCACTGTGACCACGTTAAGCTTCATACCGCCTTGAACCACGCCATAGGCCGAATCGTCTACATAGCGATCAAAGGGGAAATCATTTGCTCCCACGCGCAGTTTTTTATCTTTGTAGACGCCTTCGAAGATCGTCTTTTTAATACCTTCGATAATCAGGGCCGCATCTACCGACGTATCGTTAATAATGCGCGAGATGCGCTGTTCCTCATCGGTAAGGAAATTGTAGGTATCACCCTGACGAGCCACATAGTTCTCGCGCACCAGGCGGTCGAGTGAGTCTTTAACGCAACTCTTAAGAGCGACCTTGTCCACGTCCATACGATCGACCATAAGGATGGAAATATTCTCGATATTGGACTTGATGTAATCGATATAGCGGATCAAGTACAACAGCTTAAGAATCTTGACGTCTTCGGTCTGAAGGCCAAGACCGTCTTCCGCTGCACGCTCCGCACGCGTCACCGTCTGAATCACGCCATGTTCCAAATCCTTGGCGATAGTATCAAAGAAGCGCCAAAACGGCACTAGGGCGCCCAGCTCTTGCTCTTGGATGGCCTGAGCCGATTCCTGGAAAGCCGAAAGCATGGAGCGCTCGCCCGTTGACATATGCTTTGCCTTAACGCCGTGCTTGCGCACCTCGGTCATAACGTCGGGCATCACCTTAAACTGATAGTTCACAAAGGGATAGCTGTCCGTAAAGTCTTTGCGACTGGAGTAGCCGATCAGGTCGCTACGCGAGCCGTCGAAGGCAAATATATTTTTGAGTACGGCGCTCTGGGCTTCGTAGCCCTGCTCAAGCTTAGCCACGCCAGAGTTGTTCTTTTGCAGCACACGGCGCTGGATAACCTCGTCCACACTAGAACTGGAGAGCGAAAGACGCGTGTTAAAACGACCTTGAATCGTGGAAAAGTCGCTGCCAACGAACATCGCGTTTCCATCAATGGCTTCCTGGCTGGTTACCATGACCCACACGCGACCGCCGCAGCGATTGCCCAAGCCCTCCACAAGTGTCTGCAGCGACAGCATGAGGTCCTTGCTGACACCAGCATCGGAGCCAATAAACTGACCCACTTCGTCAACCATAAACAATAGACGGAACTCGCCACCGCATTCTGCAGCGCGCTTGTCGACATAGTGCTTAACCATGTTAACAAAGGCATCAGAAGCGATAGCGTCATCCTCGGAGCCATCGAACCAGTGGCGTGCGGTCTGTTCGCTCATGCCCAAGACCTCTTGCAGGACCTCGACGATGGCGTCCTCAAAGTAGCTATAGCTCTCGCGGTCCTCGAGCCAATTGCCACCACTGATGCGCTCGTAGGCAGCGCGGAACTCCTGTGTCTTGCCCTTGCTGTCGATATGTCGCTCTAGACGCGCAAGCTTAAGGTCCTCGCCAAAAAAGCCCAGATGCTCAAAGAACACACGCTCGAAGGCGCGCAGCAGGGCCGTGCGTAAGGTATCGCCCTCTTTCCAATGGCCGCCCTTGCTGTCGATGTTAAACAGGATTGCCTCGGTAGGAACGTTGCAGCAGCGGCGCATCTTAGAGGCCACCATGGGATCCGAAATCTTGTCCTCGAAGTAATCGATGGCGGGCTTACCGGCGACCTCATCGTTTTGCAGCAAATACGAGAGCATCTTAAGGAAATGCGATTTACCTGAGCCAAAGAAGCCACTAATCCAAACGCCGATCTTATCGGTGGACTCGTCAATTGCACGCTCGTAAGAGTCAAAGAAGCGAGAGAAATGGCCCCGCAGTTCGCGCGTCACCACGTACTCGTCGAGCTCTTGGCGAACCGAATCGTCGCTGGCATCTTGCACCTTAACGACGCCGTTGATGGAACGGTTGATGTCCTTGGAAAACAGGTCTTGGATGATCATCTGTCGCTCCTAAGAAATATCGAACGCGCGGTAATAGTTACTGGCGCTCTCTCTGTTAAACAACTTGAGCTGGTAGCCATCAAAGCTGCCGGGGTACATGACAACGACGGGCACGGTATCAAAATCGGCAAACATGTCGTTGAGTAGGTTATGCACGCGCAGCAGCGGAAAGACCTCGCCCACACCCGTGAGCAAGATCACGTCGCCGGGCTGATGTGGCTGGGTATGCTCCAGGAGGTACTGGGCAAAGCTCTTGGAGCTGCAGGGCTTCTGGAGCTCTTTGATCTGGGCCTCCGAGCCGATCTTTGCCTCGCGTCGGGGAATCGCACGCAGAATACGGCGCTGCTCGCAGATGTCGAGCATCACGTCGTACAGGTTAAAGACCTCCAGATTGCACGGAAGCTTGCCGGCCTGGGCATCTGCTATGAGCTCGTCCACATAGGCGCGGCACTCAAACTCCAGCGAAGGGTCGTAGCAAAACGTGTAGAAGCCGATCTCGTTGCCAATGCCCTTGTTGGCCAAGAAGTCCTGGTCTTGCAGGCGCTCGCGCAGCGCCTCGCGGCGATGGTCAAAGTCCTCATGGATGCGCTCGGCGCGGTTACGTGGGCGAATGTGCGGCTGGTTTATTGTCATGGGCTACATCACCTGCCCGGTGAGTGCGGCCAGGGCGTCCATGTCGCCCAGGTCGCGAATGGCCTGCTCTACATCGGGGTCGAGCAGCAGGGGCTGGAGCGCGTCGGTGCGCTGCGATGCCTTAAAACCGGCACTGCGCAGAATCTGACGCAGGGTGCCCTTAATGCGTTCCAGCGTGGCGTCCGACCATTTGACAGCTTCGGCATGCTCAACCTGAAAACGGGTGACAAACGCGTTGAGGTCAATGTCGGTAAAGTTGTAGTCGAAGCTAGCCATGCGCTCGCCAATTTCCACTTGAATGAGCTCGCGGACCATGGTGTAGCGGCACATCATGGCAAATAGGTTGGCCTGGGCTGCCTGGTCGGGCATGCCGTTGGCGATAAGGTCCATAATGCGCATGACCGCTTGATCGGCAGCATCTTTGTCGATACCGCGGGCAGCGCACTGCGCCTCGTCGAGCGCTACGGCATCGAAGCGGCGTAGACACACGCGGGCGCGGTCGGCCAGCATGCGCTCGGTGGGATACTGAAACAGGTTGTCGTGTTTCACGCGCGCGATGATCTCGTCGTCGCTCACGCCCTCCAGGCGCAACGCAGCGACGATACGCATCTCGGGCAGCAAAAACTGCTCGCGCGTGAGCACGCCTCCCAGCGATATTTTATCGGTGTTATCCACAGGACACACTCCAAGGGTTCGGGCCTTTTTATTTGCATCGGGGCGATGCAAACATGCCTTCCAATCATACCGTTTAAGTACCGGGTCGTGAGGGTTGTTGCTGCCTTACTGACCTAGTTCCTTAAGCGCTTGCAGCGACGCTGCGCGGGTCTCGGCGTAGGCAAGGCGCGCGTCGCGGAGCTGTTCATCGAGATGGTCGACTTTGCCGCTCAGCGCATCGATCTGCCTGCCGATTTCTCCCATCTCGACTATCGTATTCCAACCACGTTGATCGGAAAGCTGCTCATGCTTATGACGCAGGACAAGCAGCTGGTTGAGCAAAGCGACGCGTGCTTTGTCAAGCTCTTCCATCTTGTCTCGCGCTTCCTTAACCTTTCGAGCGATGCGCAGCTTTTCCTGCTCTTTTGCAGAGGGCTCGGGAGCAGGCTCCGGTGCAGGCCCTGACGTTTGCACGGGCTCAGACTCTGGCTCGGGCTCCGGTTCTGATTCAGGAGACTCCTCGGGCTCAGACGCCGTCTCGAGCTCAGACTCGGGCTCCGGTTCAACACCGAGCGCCTCCTCGGGTTCAGGCTCCACGGGAGCCGCTTCGCCCATCTCCAAAAACGCGCATATGCCAGGCTCCGATGCCGGCCTTGCCTCAAACACCGTGGCAAGCGAACCGTCACTCAACATAGTGCTTTGCGAGCAAAGCGACTCGACAAAGCTCGCCATAAAC
The DNA here is from genome assembly GCA_900554135.1 of uncultured Collinsella sp. The sequence goes on from USFU01000002.1 coordinate 21,803, forward strand.
AGGCCGAACCCAGAAATCTGCTGAGCCAGACGCTCGTCGTAGGTAACGCGGATCTCGCCCTCATTGCCTTGACGTACCGAAAGCCAGTCGCCCACACACATGAGCTGCACCAGCGTAATGGGCGTCAAGTCGCCCTCAAACAGCAACTGCAGACGGGGCGAAACAACGTCGCGGGGAACAACCGGCTCGGCATGCTTCTCGAGCTCTTCTAGCGTGGTACCGACGTATTGGCACAGATCGATGTTGCTCGGAACATCCGTAAAGTGCTCGCGCGCATGGCTCAGGAGCCGCTCACTTTTGTCAGCATTGATACGAATGCGCTTAACGGCGTGCGACGACCCATCCCACGTCACATCGGAATGCGTCAAAAACAGCCAGCCGTCGCAAAACAACTCCATGGCAAAGATGGGAAAGGCTTTCTGCATCGTTTACATCTCCTTGCGTTCTTGCGTATCGTCCGCGATGTCCTGGTCGTTGACCTCGCTCCGCTGTTCCTCGTTATCAAACAGGCCCTTAAACACGAGCTCCAGATCGCGCTCGTCGGTATAGCCGGGCTCCAGCGTGCCGCGGTCGATCGAGTCGAGCATGACCTGCTCCTTGTGCTGCAATCGCTCGTAGATGTTGCGGTCGAGCGACCAGGGCCCGCCGCGGCGTTCGTACACAGCGCGCAGGTAGTGGTACTGCGTATACTGTTCTTGCGGCAGGCCTAGGCGGTGAATGCGATCTTTGGACTGCAGCAGGTGCACCAGGTTGTAGCTGCACTCAAAGTAGACGGCGTCGTGGCACACGCTGTGGAGCGAGACCGACTCTGCCAGTGTGTGCGGGTTGGTAACCAGCACGCTCGTCTCCCCCGCCTTAAACGAATCGATGACGCGGGCACGCGTGGGCATGTCGGTCGAGCCGCTAATGGCGCGGGCCGTAATGCCGCGCTCGCGCAGCTCGTGCACCACATTACGGATGCTGCGCTTAAAGATGCACCACACGATGACCGACTTGCCCTGGGCCACCAGCGATTCGACCAAATCCAGGCAGGCGACCATCTTGGCTGTGGGCCGGTCATCCACCTGCAGACCTTCCAGTGCCTTGCCCGCACCCGCCAGTACCTCGCCATCGAACAGGTCGGCATAGTCGCCGGCGCTCAGGTCCTCGGCCAGCATGCGCGGGTCGGACGAAAGTTGCAGCAGGCGAATGATCATCTCGAACGGCTCGCCCGAAAGCGTGCGCAGCACCTTTTGGAACAATTGCTGCTCCCAGCGGTCCACCGGCACATCGACCAAATGGTCCTCGTTGGCCTGAGGAACGCCCAGCTGGTACTTGTTGGTGCGACAAAAGAACGGCGCGATGGACTCGTTGATATGCTCAACGTCATCCTCGCTCGTGGACTTAAGGGCATTGGCGCTCATGCCAAAGTACCAGCTGTAATCGCACGGCCACAGGCAATGGAGCAGGTTGTACAGGTCCTCAAACGAATTGGGAATCGGCGTACCCGTCAGTGCAATAAAATATGGAGACGCCGCGGCAATCTGTACCGCACTCGCCGCACGTTTGCCGCCCACGCGCTTCACCTTATGGACTTCGTCAAACACCACCAGGGCACGATCGGCCGCAATACGGGCAGCAGCCTCCCCCAGCGCGACCGACTCGTAGTTGAGCAAAATCATGTCGTAGCGCTTGTAGTCGAACAGCAGGGTGCTGCACTTATCGCGCGTGGAGCGACCACGAAACTCGGGGTCGTGGAAGCACAGCGAGCGCAACGGGCGGTCGGCTCCAAAGCAAGCCACCCATTCATCACGCCACGAGCCAAAGGCGTTTTTGGGCGAAAGCACGATGATACGGTCGACCAGGTCGCGCTGGCGCAGATAGGCAAAGGTGCCCAGGACCGAAGCCGTCTTGCCCGAACCGGGAACGGAGAAATTGGCGCTGCGGCCCATGGCACTCATAAAGAACGCGTCCCACAGCTGGCGGTCCTTGAGCGGTCGCTGCATTAGGACATCCTCGGCGCGGCAGAACTCATCGAAGCGATCGGCCACCGACGCGTCGTGCGCCTTAATCAGCAGGCCCACGCGTGCCTTCTCACGCAGATAGTCCTCGCGCGCCGTAAGGCCTCGCAACAAGTCGGGGTCAATTTCGCAGTCCACGCCAAAGTTTGCCGCCTGCTGCAGCAGCTCAACAACGCGCTTGGCGCCTGGATCGTCAATCCCCAGAGAAAAGAGCACGTCCGCCTCTCGATAGCTCGGCGCATAGCGGCGCAGCGCCGAAAGCCGGATCTTCCAGACCGGCTCACGGCGCAGCTGCTCAACCGTCATGTCGAGCGGGACGACGGAAATGCCGTCGCTATACGAGAGGCGGAGTTTCATTTAGGCTTCCTCGCCGCCCATCTTGTACGCAATCTTGTCTTTGATCATATGCACCCTGGCCTCGAGCTTGGCAACCTCAGCAGCGATATTGGCGATCTCATCCGCAGGCAGCAGACCAAAGGTGGACTCCTCCACCTGATCGAGGTCCTTGATGGCGCGGATAATCGAAAGCGAAGGCGACTTGAGGGCCTTGTTCATCTTGGTGGTGTTCTCGGCCGACTCCATAACCTCACGGAAGGTCGTCGCCAGCTGAACATCGTCGCGAATCTCGGCGATATCGGTCGAGGTCACGACCTCTTTGTTCTTCAGGCGCTCGGCAACCTCAAAGGCCAGCTCGTTTTCGCGCTCGATAAAGCGGTCCGCATCGGGGCCTTCCAGAATCGGCTTCATCTTGCGGACAAAGCGCACAATGTCGCCCTGCGGTTCGGCAATCATGTTGGCAAAGACGATGTTCTTAACGTCCTCTTCCTGATCGTCGCTCTTGCACTTTTTTAGCACGCCCTGCAGATCGTTGATAACGCCGGCAACCTTGAGCTCGCGCGCCAGGTGGAACTGGTCCTTGGCGTTGGCAAACTCCAAGAACTCGTTCATATAGCGGGCTTTTACAATCTCCTTCTCGAGCTCCTTGGGCTCAACGCCAATGCACTGGGCGTACTCTTCCTTCGAAAGCAAGTTGGAGCTGATGATGTCGTTGTAGATGCCCACCAGGCGGTCGACCGGGTCGTAGCCAACCTTCTCTTCCTCGCCATGCTGGATCGAAAGCTCCAGCATCTTGATCTTCTTGGAATCGTTACCCAGGCTCTCGGGAAGAATAACAGCCTCAAACCAGCCAAAACTTGGGTTTTCGGCGGCAAGACGACGCAGGCAGGTAAAGCGACGGTTGCCGTCGACAATCAGGCCGTCGGCCAGCACCACGCCGGGACGCTCTTGCGAACGCAGGGCAATGCTGCGCTGCGTCTTTTCGATGGCATCCTTGTTGCTGTCGACGATAAAGCCCTCGATGATGTCATTGCAGGCCGCGACGTCCAGCTCGTTAAACGCGCCCTCGCCATGCTCGGCCTTGTAGCGGCTGATCCAGGAGGCAATACGGTCGTTCTGCACGTTGTAGCGCAGGTAGTCGAGCTTAATGCTGTAGACGGGATACATCTCGGGCTTGCCGTCGATCACGATCTTGTGGTTGGCACCGGTCGGCTTAATGTTGACGCCGTCGCCGATCATCTCGAGCAGGTTCATGTTGACTCCTCCTATTGGTTGTTATTGATATACAGCTCGCTCAGGTAAGCTGCATTCGCTTCCTTGTTGGGCATGACCATGCCCAGGTCCTCGTTGTAGAACAGGTCTTTGTCCTTGACCGCCCTGTTGATGTCGTAAGCGGTAACGACCACACCGTAATCGTCCTGGAACGCATCGATAAGGTCGTCTACACCAATGGGGCCCTTTTGCTTGGCGACATATTCGACCGCATCGGCAACGGAGAAACTCCCTTCCTTTCGGCAGAACATGTAGGTGCCGCCAAAGCGGGTGCGCCTAATCTGTTCTTGCGGCAGCCCGTACACAACAATCGAGTCGAAAAACGCATCGTCAAAGCCGCACTCCTCTGCCACAGCATCGAGCTTGTGCTCAAAGCCCTGCTTGCGCAGGCTTGCCACTGTAAATGGCACGCCCGACTCCGTACGACCAGAAACGGCATATGCATATGAGCTTAGGTCTATACGTCGAATTCCCACCGACTCCTCTAGGTGCTTGAGCGAAATAAATGAACCGTGATTACACTCGATAAAGGTGAAGTTGCGTAGCAGCTGAGCTATTGCCAGCCTAAAGTCCTGGTGGTTAATGACTTCATCGCCAAACCCCGGCGATCCATAGGCAAAGCTATCGCGCGACATAAGCAGATTTTCAAACGATTTCCTCAGGTCAACTCCCTTTTTAACGATCAGGTCCCTCGAGACCTCCAAGCCCAGGGGCGCGAGCGTCTGATCGTTAATGAGACGACCGGACGTGGAGCCAAACTTAGCAATAAAGCTCGCCCTGACGTACGGCAGCGATACGTAGTCTTCGGTCACCATGTCCTTGATGAATTGGTGCTGCTCGGCAGAAAGGTCGACATCGACATACGAGTAGCGATCGTTGCGCAGATATGCATTCATGTCGCGCAGGTAGTTGCTGCGAACCGTCTTCGTGTCTATGCAGTACTTGTCCGCGTAGCGCTGGGCAAACTCCTCGCGCGACAGCTCGGTGCCCGCGTCGCGCAGCACATCGAGCATCTGACGCTTGCGATCCGTCTCGCCCAAGCGTATCACGGGAGACATAACAGTCCGCAAACCGTGCACCGTATCCGGGCGCACGTACGTGCGGATAATCTCGTAGAGCTCCTCGTCATCACGAACGTCGTATAGGTCGCACAACTCCTTGTTCTCGCGCAGGATAAGACCCGCGCCGCACTCGATATTGCGCCCGGCGGCGAGCGTTAAGACCCGACGCAACTCGGACGTAAGGCGGTTGTCAATCTTGTAGGAGCGTATCTTGTTGCCACGCGCCACCAAAAAACTTCCGGTGCCGCGTAATTCGTTAAGGCACTTGGTGTCTTCGGAAGGCATCATCAACATCTGTTTAAAGCCGCACTTGTTATCATTCAAAAACCGCTGGTACTTGATGCGGATGTCTTTGAGCGTGTGATATTCCTCAACAGCTCCGGTCTCGGCAAAGGCACGCAGCGCGGCGCAGCGAGTGGAGAAGCTGCCCAGCTTTTTACGCGCGATCTGCTCGAGCTGAGAGGCGTTGTCCTTTTCGATGTTTACAGGCGCTCGAAGCGTATCCGCGACAGGACGGCGGTGCAGCTGCGCTATCCTATCACGCCACTCCTGCGGCAATGTCGGATCATTGGCGGCGCGGCGAAGACTAAACCTGTTCGAGACTTTAATGGCCTTCAGATAGCCAAAGGCCATCGGAGACGCCTGCGTTATCTCGCAAAACGTCTCCACGGTTAGGTCGTAACACGTGTAAAACGAACTAAACTGATCCTCGTCCAATTGCGGACGGTTGCTAATCAGGTCATCACGACGTCGACGCAGAGGACCGAGTCCGGCCGGCTTGCGAGGGTAATCCATAAGGGGCTTGTCGCTAAAGACCCAACGCAGCAGGTCGGCATCGTCGGCGGGCAGCAACGCCAGCCACGCCTCGATAGACATAGGGCCTTTGCCGGTGAGGTCTTCGATTTTGCCGGTAAAGGGCTTTGCCGGCTGTTGTGGGACCGGGGCGGAAGTTGGCTCCGGAGCGGCAGAGTCAGGCATCTGGTCTGGCTCGGGATCGGGTGTCGGCGCGGGCTCGGTCGCTGGCTCGGGCTCCGGTGTCGGCGCGACAGTCTGCTCCGCAGGCGCGGTCCTCTCCTCGGCCGGTTCATCAGCGTTTTCGGCTTCCATGCTCGCAAAGTACGCGCGAACCGCATCGCAAACAGATGGCGCAAGGTCCTTATCGACCTGTGCATATTTAAGCGGGATGGTGCCCTGTCCGTATACGCGCTTCATATACAGATAGGCAGGCTGCGCAGTTTGCGTAAAGCCGTAAAACTCCTCGGCAGAAAGCTTATATGTATGAAAGAGTGGGCCAAATGCATCGACATCAAACGTTGGACGCCCCGCCATAAGGGCATCGTAGCGCTCGCGGATTTTCCAAGCAGACTTGCCAAGATTATCCATCCAGCGAGCCGGCTTGTCATCGATGAGCATATATCCCATCAGGATGCGGTCCTGGTATGCGAGGTCCGCGAACCACCTGTTGAACTTTGCAATGTCCTGGCCGATGGCAAGCTTAAGTGCCTGTTCCAGCGTAAGATCTTGCACCGGCGGTTGTTCAGACTCGTGAGCGGACTGCACTTCAAGCGCTTCCGTCTGAGCATCCACCTTGCCGCCCGGTTGGACCTCATCGACCGACGCAATAACGTCGTCTGCCGAATTGGCATTTTCGCAGGTAGATTCCGTATCACTGGACTCAATATCTTCTCGATCTTGAGGCAGTTCAAACTCCAGGCGCTCAAACGTTTTTATCGCTGCGTTGAAGGCGGGATATTCACTTTTGAGACTCACAAGCGCCGAATTGACGGCGTCCTCTTCGCTAGCGCCCGTCGCAAGCTTACCCGCCAGCCTGGTACAAAAGAGCAGGCGGAACGAAGGCTCGTTTACGGCAAGGCCTTCGCGCTGCAGACGGTTAATCGTCTTCCCGACAAGACGGTTAACTGCCTCGACGCGCTCGAGCGGCGTGCCAGCAGCTGGATACCAGCCCCCTATTGCAGCCCGGCGGGCAAGTTCCATTTCATATTTGGTTTTTCCCAGCTGCAAACGACCCGATTGCCACTCATTTAAAGCATCGATAATCGAACCAACCTCAGAAGAGGTGAGACCGCTTCTCCGTAACGCAGTTGCATTGTAGGTGAGCAGCGTAGGCAGGTCGTAGATTTTAAGGGTCCATTTTAATTTTCGCTGAATTGCCGGAGTAATCGAAAGGTTCCACAGCGAAAGCGGCGCGCCGCCACTCGTATACACCGTGCTGAGTGTTTCGCTAATCGGTCCTTTGATGTTGGCGAATGCACGGTAATCACGCCCAATGCTGCGCAGATTACCGTAAATGTCAAACGCCAGCTTCGCATTGCCCGAGAGCCTGCCGAGTTCTGGCGCCTGCGCGCGATACTGCGGAGAAAGCGGCAAAGCATAGGCGGTGAGCTGTTTTTCGAAAGCAGTGCGTAAGGCCTCGTCCTCAGCCTTGCCTAGCTTGCGCACAAGGCAAAACACATCGTGAATCTCATGCTTGTCGAGGAAGGCAACCTGGGTCTCGGTATCAAACACACAGCGCGGGTCGTCCCAACCGCTCAGGTACTTGGGACGCTCAAGCTTTTTAACGGCATCCTCGGAAGGCTCTAGCGCGGATGTGGGCATGGCCTCAAGCTCGGGCTCAGGCTCTTCAACGGACGCGAGTTCGTTTGCAGGCTCGGGTTCACACTCGAGCGCAAGCGCGGGCTGCTCAGGCTCGGCGACAGGTGCAGGTTCGGCGACCGGTTCGGGCTCAGCAACGGCCTTCACGGACTCAATACTGTCAGAGAAGGAAATGGACAGCTGCTGTGGCTCGGAAGACAGTGTGAGTTCGGGACGTCCGGGTTGGATGGACTCCCCTTGCTCTGCCTGTACTGGCTCTTGCGGACCGGCCACCGCCACGGTCTCAGCTGCCGGCTCATATCCCATGAGGGATAAGCCGTCAGCCGGCTTCCTATCATACGAAACGCCCACGGCAACAGGGATAGGCCAGCTGCGCCCATTAACCTTCAACTGCTTAAGGGTCGAATCCGCGCGCAACGAAATGGGACCGCAAGCCTTAGGCGCAGGGGGCTCGGGAATAGCAGGCTCCGCGAACTCGGGCTGAGCGTCCGTCGACTCCGGCACATCCACATCGAAGGATTCAATTTCTGCGGCTTCATCCGCTTCGGGCTGAACGTGTTCGGAATCCTCTAGCTCGCCAATATCCTCGACAGCCTCAAGCGTATCGTCTTCGGCAGCCTCAAGCACAGCTTCTTCGGACTCGGTGTCCTCGTCATCAACGATGGCATTGTCAATTGCTTCAGGCTCAGCGACCTCGCCATCAACAGCAGTATCGTCAACATCTTCGCTATCAACGGCTTCAAGCTCGACAGCGTTGGACTCAACGAAATCCGAAGACACCGGCCCCGCTGCCTCCATGGCCGCATCTGGCGCCAGGCTGTACTCGCCGTTGGCGTACAAAAGTTCACCATCTATAACTAGTTGGGCTAGCGCTCGCTCGTATGAGTCATTAATGGTGCGATACACGCTCGAGCGTACCAGCGCTTCATGAAGCGGAGCATCGGCCTGAGCGACCGCATCTAAAATAAGCGACTCGTAGTACGCGACTACATCCATCGAATCATTTGCAACGCTCGTAGCATTTTTATTCATACAGAAACGACCCCCAAGATTCCCCAAACAACCTACTGGCCGCATTGGAAATAAGGAAGAACTATGCCAATGATTACTTGATACGCCACTTGAGCGTGTTTTTGTTTAACAACATTTTGTTGTGCAACAAATCAACTGTGCATATGCAGATGAGCGGTAGTTTTAATCGGTGAACGGCAATCGCGCACACTTGATGACCCTTTCATTTTCCTTGGCACCAAGGCAATTAAAATGGACCTGTCGCGCGGTCACGCCGCCCGCCTAACGCATCTCAACTTGTCCGCACATCATCAGGAGTCCGTAATGGCAAGACCGTTTAGCCCCAGCGAAGCAAAAGCAGTCGTCTCGAAGGCCCAGGAGCTACTGGGCGATATCGAGGTTATTTCGAAGGCCACGATATACGGACCCGAAAACTTTAGGAACGCGATCGCACAAGCCGAAACGGACACGCTGAACAAGGAACTTCGACGGATTAAAATCGTCGACCTTCAAACACCGGCGAGCACGCAAAAGAAGTTGGCAGATCAGAAGATCAAGACGGCATACGACCTCTACTGTCGTGGCGAATTGGCAGAAGACGACCAGCACGTTAAAGAGCTCGTCCGCCTGGCAAATGAATGCGCTCACGCAATCCGCGAGCTTTATCATCCCAGCCCAAAGAGTACCCATATGCGCGACGCGCTCTTTTTGGCCGCCCGCTACTATAAGTCCGCCTTACTTGCTGAACTCTACGAATCCGCAATACGTGACGCCCACGACATTCCGAATGCCTGCGGCCTTGTAGGCCAAAACAGTGGCAGGCTCCGCTGGCTTCTGCTGAATGCCACCGATAAGCAGGCGACAGAAGCGGCGTATCGACGCCTCGTGCAATTTACGGACAACTCCAATAGCAAGTTTATAAAAGATGGCCGTCTTCAGGCGAACGGTATCCTCGGCATGGACCCAAGCATCCCACTTGGACCGGAAACCAAGCAAAGGGCCATAAGGGTTATCGCCGAGGACGCCGGCGAGAACTTCTTTGCAGCCGACGCAAAACCCAATAGGGACGAAATTGAAGCTGCCGTCTATAGCGCTGAAGGCAAAATTCCCGGAAGCGCAATTTCTAAACTGGAAAAAGAGCTTAGACGCAGCGAGCCCCCGATCCGCAAGCAAGCAAACAAGGTCCGCCACGCCGATGCTTTGTGCTGCGTTTCCGAGCAATCGGTCGACATCCTCAAGGACTTGGTTCCAGGCGTTCGCGTCAAGTGCATCAAGGATGCCGGGTATACGACGCTCGGCCAGATCATATATGAAAGAGGATTTGGCCCTGAAAAGCAGCTTATGGAAGGCTATTGGCTACGCTCCCGCTTGAGCCGCATCAACGGCATTAGCGAGGGCGCTGCCGGCAGAATCGTTGAGGCCATTGAGCAGCAGGTCGACATGCTTGCCAAAAGCGGCAAGATAAAACTGACCCCCGACAATAAAAAGCCAGAGGACACAGCACTTCTTCAGAAAGTCTATAAACACTTTGAGCTCGAAGATCTGCTCAACGAGACTAAGGCCGTGTCGGCGCGCATTGCCCAAGAATTTTCGAAACTGCAAGACCAGCTCATGCCGGCGCTCGATGCGTATAGCTGGCTTATTTGTAAGGATCACGATGCTGTTTACAGCGCATACGAAAAGCTCAACGATCTCACAGGCGGCGCAGAGCTCAAAAAGATCAACGGTTACGCTAAGCGCGACCTCATAGAGCCGGACGAGAAAACAGTGTGGAAGCTCTTCGAAGCCGACCCTATCCGCGTCTATAACCTGCTCGAGAAAATCATTCCCGAAGCGTTTTCTTCGACCTCCAACGGCTACGGCCTGCCCGAGAAGCTCGCCAACCAGATTAAAACGACGACGTTTGATACCACGGGACTTAAGTGTGAGCTCCGTACGTACCAAACGTGGGGCGTTCGTTACATTCTGCATCAGAACAACGTGCTGCTGGGTGACGAGATGGGACTGGGCAAGACGGTCCAGGCAATCGCCACGATGACCGCACTCAAAAACAAGGGCGCCAAGAAGTTTTTGGTCATATGCCCCGCCAGTGTTCTCGAAAACTGGGTACGCGAGGTACGCAAGCACAGCGACCTTACGTGCATTAAAATCCACGGGCCCACAAAGGATCTCCAAGCAAGGACATGGCTGGACGGACTGGATGTGGGCGTCACCAATTACGAGAGCACGAGCTATATTGAGCTGGACCCGTCAGTGAAACTCGACCTGGTCGTCGTCGACGAGGCCCATTACATTAAAAATCCAAGCGCCAAGCGAAGCATCAACACGCTCAACTTGTGCAAGCAGGCCAAGCGCATTCTGTTTATGTCGGGTACGCCGCTCGAAAACAAGGTCGACGAGATGATCGGGCTTGTGTCGCACCTCAATAAAAAAGCGGCGCGCGAAGCAGGCAAACACGCCAGCAGATTTAGTTCGGCGGAGTTCAGAGATGCTCTGGCGCCGGTTTACTACCGCCGCAAGCGCGAGGACGTACTCTCGGAGCTGCCCGACCTTATCGAAAATAGCGAGTGGTGCCAGATGGGATCTTCGGAACTCCAGCAGTACTACCTAACCCTGCGGATGCGAAACCCGATGAAGATCCGACGGCTGTCGTGGAATGCCCCAGACCCCAGCGACTCGTCCAAGCTCAAACGTCTGCGCGAGATTGTCGCCGATGCCAAGGACGAAAACCGCAAGGTCCTGGTGTTTTCGTTCTTCCACGACACCATCGACGTGGTGCGCTCGGCGTTTGGAAGTGCGTGCTACGGCCCCATTAGCGGCTCTACCCCACTCAATAAACGCCAACAGATTATCGACTCGTTTGACGCGGCGCCCGCAGGCTCTGTCCTGGTGGCGCAGATTCAGTCGGGCGGCACGGGCCTTAATATTCAGTCGGCGAGCGTCGTCGTGCTGTGCGAGCCACAGTACAAGCCCTCAATCGAAAACCAGGCCATTTCGCGCGCGTACCGCATGGGACAGTCGCGCAACGTGCTGGTCTACCGTCTGCTGTGCAAGGACACGATTGACGAGCGCATCATGTCGATTCTCGGTCGCAAGCAGGGGGACTTTGACGCCTTTGCGGACAAGTCCGCCGCCGCTGAAGCCGACATGCAAAACGAGCTCGAGGTCAAGCAAGAACAGCTCAACGCCATGTTCGACGAAGAGATCAAGCGCCTGGAAAGCTTAATGCCGTCGCTCGCAGACTTGGACCTGCCGGAGGAGTAAACCCCTCCCCCATGTAACCATCCTGTAAATCATAGCGGCGCAGTCGAGTTTTACCGTGATGCGGTCGCGCCTGGCGCTCCACTGTGCTAAAGTATCCCGAACGTTCAAACGACTACGAGGGGGAACTAGAAGATGGCACGTGTGCACAACTTCTCAGCTGGCCCGGCCGCACTGCCCACAAGCGTGCTCGCCGAGATCGCCGACGAGATGATGGACTACCGCGGTTGCGGCATGTCCGTGCTCGAGATGAGCCATCGATCTAGCATGTACCAGCAGATCATCGACGACGCCGAGGCAACCCTGCGCCGCCTGCTGAGCATCCCCGACAACTACCGTGCCCTGTTTTTGCAGGGCGGCGCCACGCTACAGTTTGCGGGCATCCCGATGAACCTCATGCGCCGCGGCCGCGCCGGCTACGTCGTGACCGGCAACTTTGCCAACAAAGCGTTCAAGGAGGCCGCCAAGTACGGCGAGGCCGTGCTGCTCGCGAGCTCCGAGGACACCAACTTCGACCGCATCCCCGACATGGCCGACATCAACGCGCGCATTGCCGCCGAGGCCGCAGGCGACGGGCTCGACTACGTCTACATCTGCCAGAACAACACCATCTTTGGCACCATGTTCAACGAGCTGCCCGATTGCGGCGACGTGCCGCTGGTCGCCGATGTCTCGAGTTGCTTTCTGTCACAGCCGCTCGACGTCAAGCGCTACGGACTCATCTACGCCGGCGCGCAGAAGAACGCCGGCGCCGCGGGCGTCACCGTGGTTATCGTGCGCGACGACCTGATCGCCGAAGGCCCCGCCTTTGCGCAGACGCCGCAGTACCTGGACCTTAAGACCCAGGCCGCCAAGGGTTCCATGCTCAACACGCCCAACACCTTTGGCATCTACGTGTGCGGCAAGGTGTTCCGTTGGGTCGAGCAGACCGGCGGACTTGCCGCCATGGCCGAGCGCAACTGGGCCAAGGCCAACCTGCTCTACGACCTGCTCGAGAACAGCAAACTATTCCACGGCACCGCGCAGACAGACAGTCGCTCCATCGCCAACGTCACGTTCCGTACCGGCGATGCCGACCTCGACGCCGCCTTTGTCGCGGGCGCGGCAGAGCACCAGATCCAAAACGTCAAGGGCCATCGCCTCGTCGGCGGCATGCGCGCCAGCGTCTACAACGCCGTAACCATGGAAGACGTGCAGGCACTGGCCTCGTATATGAAGGACTTCGAAGCGCAGCATAGTTTGAGTCCGCGATCTAACTAGCCCGCAACGCGCGGGCCGACCAGCCACTTCAAACCACCCTGCTTAGATCAAAACCTGCTAAGGAGTTTTTCCATGCGTAAGATTAAGACCATCGACGACATCACTAAAGACGGCAAAGTCGAGTTTGGCGAGGGCTACGAGTTTGTGGGCACCGCCGAGGAGGCCGACGCCATCCTGATGCGCTCGACCGACCTGCACGGCTACGAGCTGCCCGAGGGCATCCGCGCCATCGCCCGCTGCGGCGCCGGCGTCAACAACATCCCCGTCGAGGAGTACGCCAAGAAGGGCGTCGTCGTCTTTAACTCCCCCGGCGCCAACAGCAACGCCGTCAAGGAGCTCGTCCTGGGCATGCTGGTGCTCTCGAGCCGCGGTGTAGTGCAGTCGATGAACTGGGTGCGCGACAACGCCGACGACCCCGAAATCCAGGTCGATGCCGAGAAGGCCAAAAAGGCCTTTGTGGGCCGCGAGCTCAAGGGCAAGCGCATCGGCGTCATCGGCCTGGGCAACGTAGGCTCCAAGGTCGCCAACGCCTGCGTCGATCTGGGCATGGACGTCTACGGCTACGATCCGTTCATTTCCGTTGAGCACGCGTGGGTGCTGAGCCGCGAGGTACAGCGCGTGGGCACGCTCGAGGACCTCTGCCGCGGCTGTGACTACCTCACCGTGCACGTGCCCAGCAAGGCAGACACCATCGGCATGATCAGCACCGAGCAGATTAACCTGCTGGCACCCGACGCCGTGCTCATCAACTACGCGCGCGAAACCATCATTGACGAGGACGCCGTCGACGCCGCCCTGCGCGAGGGCAGGCTGAGCTGGTTTAGCTGCGACTTTGCCACGCCCAAGACCGTCAAGATGCCCAATACGTTTATCACCACGCACTCGGGCGCCGGCACTGGCGAGGCCGAGGCCAACTGCGCCGACATGGCCATCAGCGAGCTCAAGGATTACCTGGAGAACGGCAACATCGCGCACAGCGTCAACTACCCCGCCTGCAGCATGGGCAAGGCGCGCGCCGCGAGCCGCATCGCCTGCCTGCACGCAAACGTGCCCAACATGATCGGCCAGATCACGGCCATTCTCGCCAAGGACAACGCCAACGTGCAGCGTATGACCAACGAGTCCGCCGGCGAGAACGCCTACACCATGTTCGACACCGACGAGCACCTGGACAGCAGCACCATCGAGGCGCTCAAGCAGATTCCGTCGATGTATCGCGTGCGCGTGATCAAATAGCGACGGCGCCAAACCTGCCAGGAAGGCCATGAAGCCCATTCGGCCCCCGTCTTCACGAAACGGGGGCCGATTTCGTTGCTCCGGCTGGTTTTGAAAATGCTATCCAGAACAAGTTTTTTCGGATAATCGACACTCATACCCAAATCACTGAGCACACCTGCTTTGATAAACAGCTTTATCAGGGGCTTTAGTAGGTAAAAATCGATCTCTATATACCACATCCAAGTTGACTGTCGATTTTCCGAAACAACTAGTTCCGGATAGCAATTTTATAGCCCTTTCAAGGCGAAACTGAAGCCTTTTTCGCGCCCAAAGCTCTAGCTCGCGCGACCGCTTTCCACCTGCACGACTACATTCCCGCCCAATCGATAAAAATCTCCTCACGAAGCCGCCGTTCGAGCTCCTGCTGCCGCGGTGTCTTGTCTTTCAACGGCGCATCGAGATAGGACATGATGAGTTCCATCACCACGCGGAAGGCATCGGAGTCGGCCAGCTGGCCATAGGTCATCAAAACGACGGGATATCCCATCGCTTGCAAGGCCGTCGTTCGGTCGGAGTCAGAAATCTTGGATTCTATGGATCCGTGTATGGCTTTACCCTGGCATTCAACAAGGCACTCTCGGCTGCCGTCCTTATTTGCCAGCAGGATATCGGCATAGCGCCTATCAAGCCCCGAAATCAGGCGGGCGCTTCGCGTCATACGAATCTCAACGTTATTGGTAAGGCGAAGACCTTCGCCGCCACGCAACCTCGAAAGACCAAACAGCATCGAAGCCTGGACCTCGAGCGGCGATGCCGCCACCCCCGTAATGCATTTCGCGGCTCGTATGAACGATTTAGCGCCGCGGAGCCCCCGGATCTTATCGACGTACTCTGCAAGCTCAGAGAGCTCGATCAAGGGCGGTCGTTTCCACAAGTCCGTTGGATTCCCCGAGACATCCTTTACGTTTTCCCAGCCCAACCGTGCGTCACCCCACTGGTCCCCATATGCCTGCACAAGTGCCGACTTTACCTGGGGCGCAATCTTGCACACGGCAAAGGTGCCGCACATCTCATACATGCACATGATCAGACGCTCGTTTGAGACCGAGGAAGCGAGAGTCAGCAGGGTAAAGAGCGGAGACGCAACTTCGAGGCCAAACTCCGTCTGCAGCACGGAGCCAAACGGCCTCACCCCGTTCCAAACATGCCTGACAATGCGATAGCCCTTACGTCCGCAGCTGCCCTGCGCCAACACGTGTAACGGGGCGCGCAGGAAATGCGTGACGAGTGGATGCTCGCAAAGGCGCTCCCTTCTCGGATCGTCCACAGAATCGGGCAGGTCCGGCATTATCGCCAAGACCTGTGGAGGTATCCGGTGATACCGAAAAGCAGATATGTCGCACAGCATGTCGTCCATGAAGGGTACGTACCCACTGCGCCGTTTGTGAACCCGCTTGGACGGCAAACGCGCTGGCTCGGCCTGCGAACGGTAAATACTGCTACGCGCACGTCACGAATCTCTCAGGAGGCTTACAATCGGTTTGGAAAGCAGACTGATTGTGAGGTTGCATATGGTTGACGAGGACTTTGCCTGGCGGCTTACGCAGGAGCTTGTGCGGATCGACAGCTCAGACCCGGGCGCGTATGAGGATGAAATTGAGCGGTATATCAAGGGGTTTATCGAGTCGCAGATCGCTGAGCTCAATCGGCCGGTGCTGGATGCGGTGCGAATCGAGGAACTTGAGGCGCTTCCCGGGCGCCGCAACCTTATGGTCACCGTGCCCGGTTTGAGCGACGAGCCGCGGCTCATGTACATCTGCCACATGGATACCGTCACCTTGGGTGACGGGTGGGATGCGGACATCCCGCCGCTTGGTGCGATCGTGCGTGACGGCAAACTCTATGGCCGCGGCGCCTGCGATATGAAGGGCGGTCTGGCCTGCGCCATTGCCGCACTGGTCCACATGCTCGAGCGTGTTGCGGAGCGTGGTGAGCTGCCTCGACGTGGCTTTTCGCTCATCTGCTCGGTCGACGAGGAAGACTTTATGCGTGGCTCCGAGGCCGCCATCGATGCCGGCTGGGTGGGCTCGCGCGAATGGGTGCTGGACACCGAGCCCACCGACGGACAGATTCAGGTGGCGCACAAAGGGCGCACGTGGTTCGAGATCGAGATGACCGGTGTGACGGCGCACGCGAGCCAACCATGGAAGGGCGCGGATGCTGTCGCCGCCATGGCCGAGGTCATTTGTTCACTTCGTCACGCGTTTGCGGAGTTGCCCGCGCATGATGAGCTGGGGCCTTCGACTATCACGTTTGGCCAGATCGAGGGCGGCTATCGCCCCTATGTGGTGCCCGACCACGCCAAGGTCTGGGTCGATATGCGCCTAACGCCGCCGACCGACACGGCTGCCGCGACCCGCATGGTGGAACAGGCCATTGCCACAGCGGAAGCCGCCGTTCCCGGTTGCCACGGAAGCTTCATCGTGACGGGCGATCGCCCCGCCATCGAGCGCGACCCGGACTCTCCCCTTCTGGCTGCGCTCAAACACGCGGCAGACGACGTGACGGACGCGGACACGACCGTCGGCTTCTTTACCGGCTACACCGACACCGCCGTCATTGCCGGCAAGACGGGTAACCGCAACTGCATGAGCTATGGCCCAGGCTCGCTCGCGCTCGCCCACAAGCCCAACGAGTATGTGCCCCATGCCGATATCGTTCGCTGCCAAAACGTGCTCATCGCGCTCGCCGACAACACGCTCTGGGACGCAAACGGCCAAGTTGGGGCATAATAGGCCGCGAACAAACCGACTCGCGCGTTAGGACCGTCCATGAAAGCACTTCCGTTTCCCTGCATCCGCCCGGCTCAGGACCGCGTGCTCGAGGCGCTGCCGCAGATGGGCGGCATCCTGGGCAGCAACGATGCCCTGCGCGGCGCCATTGCCGATGGCCTGATGCTCAAGGATCCGGGCGCAGCGTATTACGTGTACGAATGCTCGGGAGAGCCGGGTCGCGTGACGGGCGTCGTGGCGATTTGCCCGATTGGCGTGCTTGCGGGCGGCGAGGGCGATGCCAGCTCCGACGTGGCCGACGCCGCGCATGCGATCGCCGAGCTCAAAGTTCAGCCTCGCCCCGTGTCGCTCGCCTACGAAGCCTCGCCCGTCATGGATATCATCCTGGGCGCCGCCAAAGAGGGCGCCTCGCTCTACGCCGTTACCGATCCCGCCGGCATCACGCACCGCGTGTGGGAGGTCAAACGCGAGGACGCCGTCGGGGCCATCCGCGCCATGCTCGACCAAGCACCCGAGCCGACACTGGCCGACGACCCCGCCTACGCTGCCGCGCTAGTAGGGGCATCGCAGCTGCTGGCCGATGAGGCCCGTGCCGCCGGAACGTACACCGGCAAAGAGCCGTTCAACTTTACCGTTGCCGCGTTATTCCCCGCCGCGCAGGTCGCCGGCGGCGCACCGCAGGTTCCGACGGGTTTGCTCACCCACCAGATCGCACGGTTCTAACGCTACCCCCGCTGCGGGCCTGCTGCCGCCACGAGCGGCTCAAGCCCCAGCTCGCGCGCGTAGTCTTCCTGCGTAAAGATCTCAACCAGTTCAAACGTATCCGTCGCATCGTCAAACGCAAAGTGCAGCACCGAGCAGTTGCCCGGCACGCGATCACGCTCGTCAGCCGCCGCACCCTTCACGTGGTCCATAAACTCCTTGATGGCCGAGCCATGGCTCACCGCGAGCACGCACTCGTGGTCGGGCTTCCGCATGAGCTCGGCAAGCGTTGTGACCATACGTTCGCGCACCTGCATCTGGCCCTCGCCGCCAAACTGACGATAGAAATCGCGCCACGGACGCTCGGGCATCAGCATCACGCGCTCGGCCTCAAAGTCGCCAAAGAACCACTCGCGCAGGCCGTCCAGGCGCTCGTATGCCAAACCCGGCCACAGGCTCGAGATAGTCTGCTCGGTGCGATGCAGCGTGGAGGTATAGGCGTGGTCGGGTTCAATGCCACGCGCACGCAAAAACATGCCAGCGCGCGCCGCCTGATCGCAGCCCAGCTGTGTGAGCGGCGAATCGCTCCAGCCCTGAATGATGCGTTTGAGGTTAAATATTGTCTGCCCGTGACGGACCAGATACAGATCTTTATTCATAGGGGTCCTTTCGTTCGTTACCAATCAAGGAGCGAAAACGCCCCGTCGCAATAGCCAAAATGAAGCACGGCGCCATTATCGGGCTGTTCTCCCCCGCCGGTCACGTGCCCAAGAAACTCCTGGCAGGCAGAGCCGTGAGAGACTGCCAGCACGCAGTCGTGCTGGGTCCGCGCCATGATGCGGGCCAGCGCCGCGACCATGCGCGCCCGGAGCTGCGCCTGCGACTCCCCGCCAAACTTAACCGGATAATCACCCCAGGGCTGCGCCGGCATCTCGCGGTTTGATGTACCCTCCAGCGAACCCAAATGCCACTCGCGCAGGTCATCGACTAGCTCTATGGAACGACCCTCGCCGACGATAAGCTCGGCCGTACACCGCGCCCGCCCCAACGGCGAAGAATACACATAATCAAAGGTCACGCCGCGGTCCTCAAACGCCGCACGCGTCGCCAGCGCCTGCTCGCACCCGCGCGCCGTAAGCGGCGAATCATGCCAGCCCTGCAAAATGTTCTGCACATTGAGCTCGGTCTGCCCATGCCGCACCAAATACAGATCGGCCACACACCCTCCCCTCGCACCACCGCAAAGGGGACAGGCACCTTTGCGGTGGTTTTGCCGCCTTCGAACCGCGCCGCGCAACTACAGCAGCACGTCGGCCAGCGGACGCTTGGGCACGTGATGTACCCGAGCCTCGTCGCGCCAATAATTGATGGAGCCGTCGGGATTGGAGTCGATCACATCGATGACCTGCGTCTCGGCCGGCACGCCAAAGGCCATAATCAGCTTGAGCTCGTACTTGTCGTTATCGAGCCCCATGGCGTCGACCGCGCGGGGCGTAAAGGCCTTGAACATGCAGGCCGCCACCTCGGGCGTGGCGCTGCGGGCGGCGAGCATCATCGTCTGAGCGGCAATGCCAGTGTCGACTTCGGTGATGGGCGCGGCCGGCTTGCCCGGAACGGCGCGCTCGGCAAGAATCGCGATGTAGCCGGTCGGGCGCTCACCCTCATCGGGACCCGGCCAATCCTTAAGCGCGCCGGCCCACGCGAGCTCGTCAAACACACGCGCGCAGTCCTCGGCACCGCTCACCACATGAAAGCGCAGGCGCTGAGCATTGGCGCCGCAGGGAGCCAGGTGCGCCAGCTCAGCCAGCTCGAGCAAAAGCTCACGCGGCACGCGCATGGACTCGTCAAAGCGGCGGCACGTGCGGGCGCGACGGACCAACGCGTCAAACGTATCCAGGCCAAGCTTTTCGCAACCCTGCTTTGCCATCGACTCAGCGCTCACCGGCGCCGCGGGAACAGCTTCGTTCATAGGGACCCCCAATAAAAACCAATTGTTCTTAGGAAAATCTAACCTAAAACGTAGGCAATTACACTCGGCGCCATAATGTTCCACATCTGTTGAATACACCCCAGCAACGCGGGAACAAAGGTAACAATTCGGGAAGGTAGGGCGCCAATTCGCCCTTCCTGCCCCACGCGACGGCACCCTTGGGCGATACTGGTTGCAAGAGCTACGGCTTACGCCGCACGGAAAGGAGACATCATGGGCATCTTTAAGAACGATGACAAGCAATCGAGCGCATTTGGATTTGACGAGAAAAGCATGGCAGGCAAGGCCGTCAAGGCCGTGCGCTGGATTTACGCCATCACGGGTGTCTTGGCGCTCGTCGCCGGCATCGCACTGCTGTTTGCGCCCGCCAAGTCCCTCGTCTTCCTAACGACCGTCTTGGGCATCTACTTTGTGATCACGGCCGCGATCAGGCTGTTTACCGCTGTTTTCGAGCCGCTGCTGCCAACCGGCTGGCGCGTTACGAGTATCATCGCCAACCTACTCATCATTCTGGGCGGCGTCATAATCCTGCGCAACCAGGCCTTCTCGACTGCGACGCTCACCACAATGGTGGTTGTCGTGGCAGGCTTTGGCTGGATTGTCGAAGGCGTCATGTCGATTCTGGAGTCCGAGCTTTCGTCCAACCGCGCCCTCGCCATCCTGAGCGGCGCGCTCTCCATCATCGCGGGCATGTTCGTGTTTATCTATCCGCTGTGGTCGGCCAAGATGCTCGTCATCTTTAGCGGCGCCGCGCTGTTGGTGTTTGGCGTGACGCTAATCGTTCGCGCCATTCAATTTGGCAAACTGGTGCACTAGATGCCGCGGACACTTTTTATTGATGCCGACGCCTGCCCGGTCACGCGCGAGTCAATCGACTGCGCGCGGAGGGCGGGCGTCGCCGTCGTCATCGCCGGTAACAGCACGCAGAACCTGGAACGCCACATTCGCCGCGACGATCCGCGCGATGCCGAACACGCGCGTCGGGGCTTTTGGGTCACCACGCTCGACGTGAGTGTGGGGGCCGATAGCGCCGACTTTGCCATCGTCGAGCGCTTGCAGGCGGGCGACGTGGTCGTGACGCAAGACATTGGCCTAGCGAGCATGGTGCTCGGGCGCGATGCCGCCGCCATCGGTGTGCGCGGGCGCGTCTACGACAAAGCAACCATCGACATGCAGCTGTTTATTCGCCACGAGGAAAAGAAGGTGCGTCGCGCCGGCGGTCGCACCCGCGGACCGGCAGCCTTCACCAGTGAAGACCGCGCCCGCTTTAAGCGCAACCTCACCGAGCTGCTGCGCTAACCAAGGCAGATTTTTGGGACATACCTAAAAATCTACCTTTTTGTTTTGGGCGGTGTGAGCGCTCAGGATCCATGGCTCAACAAAAAACGGGCTTCAAAATGCCATGCGTCGCCGCATTGTGCAAGCGCCGTGCATGGCTATTTTGAAGCCCGTTTTGTTAGGCCTACTTAGAGGCCAAAGGCAGATAGGACGAGGCCCCAGCCAGCGCCGATGACGTACATCATGACCAGGAACACGGCGTTTTCGCGAGCGCTGCGGTTGGTGCGGAACAGCACCAGGTAGCCCACGCCGGCGGAAATGAGCGTGCCGGCGAGCATCGGTGCCAGTTGCAGCGCGCCTTCCAGATACAGCTGCGTAATGACCACGCTCGCCGAGCAGTTGGGGATCAGGCCGACAAGCGCCGAACCCAGAACGGCGAGCGTCTCGTTGCCGCGCAGGAACTGCTCGATTGCGGACTCGCCAAAGGTCTCGAGTACGGCGACCAGAACCAGCGTCACCAGGAAAATGAATACCGATACCTGCACGGTATGCGAGATGGCGCTGCGGATAATCGACAGGACGGGCACACCTTCGTGTGAGTGGGAGCGACCATGGTCGTGATGGTGTTCGTGCCCGCCCTCGTGTCCGTGGTCGTGGCCATGTCCGTGTTCGCGCTCGTCCTCATCCTCGTCTTCATCACAACCGCAATGGTCGCGCTCGCACAGCTCATGGATGTGGTCGGCGCTCACGCCCGCCTCGGCAACCTCGTCGATGATGTCACCGCCGCTGTGGTCGTCATGCGCGCAGTTAACGTGCGCCGGATTGACAGTGGTCCCCAACACGGTACGACGAATCGCCGCATGCGCACGGGCGTTGCGACGCAGACCGCGAATGGCGGCATCTACGATAAAGCCCGTGACCAGTGCGATCAGCGCTTTCGAAGCCAAAAGCATCGCCATAGTCTGCACGGGAACCTGCTCGGCAAGTAGCAGCGGCAGCATCTCGTCGGAGGTCGAGAGAAACACCGCCACCAGGGTTCCCAGCGTCACGACGCGACCGGCGTACAGCGTTGCCGCCATGGCCGAAAAGCCGCACTGCGGCACCATGCCCAGTAGCGAGCCAACCACGGGACCCGCGGCGCCCGCGCGCTTGATAGCGCCGTTGACGCGATCGCCCGCAACGTGCTCAAGGGTTTCAAGAGCCGAATACGTCACCAACAAAAACGGCACCAGCGACAGCGTGTCCTTGCCGGCGTCGAGCAGAATATCAATTAGTAAATCCATGACGGATGGAACCTTTCGTGTCTTTCGGCAGCATTGTAAAAGTCCTAGCGGTCAACTAGGGTATTGTAG
>USFU01000003.1 GCA_900554135.1 uncultured Collinsella sp.
GGAGCAAATATGTCTCAATACACACCAGCAACAGTCAGAGACATTCTTGATTGGATTGAGCAAGGGAAACTAATCCTGCCCTCGATGCAAAGAAACTATGTTTGGAGCCCGCAAAAGATTTGCGATCTGTTTGACAGCCTTGCGTCTGGCTATCCCATTGGCACGTTTCTTTTCTGGTGCGTCAATAAAGAGAAAACCAAGGAGCTTGTATTCAACAAGTTCATTGGCTGCTATGACGAATCGAATCCGATTCAGCGCGGCGAGGCGGTGATCGCAAAGGTGGATGAATATCTTGCCGTTCTCGACGGTCAACAGCGAATCACTTCCTTGAATATCGGAATTAACGGCCGAATGCATCTTAGGAAGAAGAAGCGCTCTACTAAATTCGTTGATAAATTCCTTGCCCTTAACGTCTTTCATGATACGGAAGCAACGGATGGAGAGGCTACCAATCACTACGTATTCGAATTCCGAGAGGCGGCTGACCTCGAAGTTATTCCTCGTATTGGCGAGGATGGTCCAGTTGATTACGATAAACCCTTCTGGGTTTCTGTGAACAAAATCGCTGCTCCAGACTTTGATGAGAACGACTTCGTTGATGAGCTTGACGAAAAGCTGGAGGCTATGGGCTTGGCGACAAACCCCACCTCGAAACGCAAAAAGATGCGAACTCAAATGAAGAACGTTGCGTTCAGCATCAATCAAACCCAAGCCGTGAGTTTCCATTCCGCCAAGAACAAAGACCTTGCTGAGGTTGTTGACATCTTCGTCCGCGTAAATAGCGGCGGTCAAAAGCTCTCTGCTTCAGATCTTATGCTGTCCATCGCGTCAGGAAGCAGCGATGTTGACACGCAACGTCAGATTAGTGAGGCTATTGAGCTTATCAGGCACACTCCGAAAAGCGATGCGGAATTCCCAGTAGACAAGGAGCTCATCATCAGAGCAGGACTTATGTTCACTGGTGCTGAGAGCCTGTCCTTGTCGAACAAAGACAACTATTCCAAGGAAAAGATCGAATCCATTTTTGTTGACAACTGGGATGAAATCATCGAAAGCCTCCAGAATGGTGTAAAGCTTCTTGAATGGTTGGGCTTTAACGTGGCGGGACTGTCAAAGAATCTCCTCCTTCCCGTTTCATACTATCTGTACAAAAAGAATCCGAACAACAGCTACTTCACCGTAACGTCGGGCAAGGACTCGAACGACAAGCTCCTGATTAAGCAGTGGGTGATTCGCGCAATTATTCGCAGCATTTTCAGGGACGGCACCGGTTCAACACTTATCATCACGAGGAACATCATTGATTCTTCGCCTATCGATCATTTTCCGTTGGGCAAATTCCTCGAAGAAGATGCGGCAAGGAATTTGAGAATTGGCGAGGAGTCCATTGATGAGATTCTCAGGATGTCTTATAGCGATTCCGCCGTTCGTCCGCTCTTGGCTGTTCTAAGCAAGCAGATTGATGTGACGTCCTTTAACGTTGATCACATGTGGCCGCAAAGTATCATCGCCTCTAAGAAGAAAACGAAAAGGCATTACCCAAATATTTCCGATACCGAATACTCTGACTTCAAGAAGAGGGTCAACAATATTACAAACCTGCAGTTGCTGACGGCTGCTGACAACAACATGAAGAGTGATAAGCTTTATGATTCTTGGCTCGAGGAGACTTACTCTGAAGCGTCATTGCCTGATTATCAGACAAAAGCATGCGTTGACCCAAATGCTTCGACGAGCTTCTCTTCATTCCTGTCGTTTACCGAGAAGCGCGCGGCAATCATGCGAACGAGGATTGCCGAAGAGTTCCCCGACAATATTGAGGACATTTTGTTTCCGGGAAACTAAATAGCAAAAACACCAGGTCAAACCGCCCGTTGGTTCCCAGAGCCAGCGGGCGGTTCCCATTTGGTTCCTGTTTTTGAAAGTGCAATCTGGGCGTCACTGGTGCAACTTGCGATAGCGCTAGAACACTTGTCGCAACTGCATAAACAAGAAGCCCAGATAGATTAAGGTCATCTACCTGGGCTTCTACTCTATGTTTATTAGGTTTTCCGCGTGGTTTTTACCTTAAATCAGTAAAACCCATAGCGCTAAAACCACTCAAAACCAGCCTGTATCAGCTCGTAAACTAATACACCTTTTACGGTAAGTTACTCCCACTCGATGGCGTCGGTTCTTCCGTCCCGTCACTCCAGTTACACCCAGTTTTCGGCATCGACACGGAACGCGTGCCGCCGAATGACGCGATGTCGCGTTTCGTCGGCTTCGGGGACAAAAGCTGGGACAACCTCAAAAACTTTTTTCAAACTCAGGGCTTTGAGTTTTTGTTTTTGTCCCAAAGTGCGCGGCGGGTCGCCTTTGGAGGCTCGATGGCGCCGAAAACGCCCGTTTTGAAACTCAACCGTCCTTTTGCCCGCAAGCCGCCAGCTGCAATCGCAAGTGAATTAACGCGGGTGGCTTGCGCGCCATTTGCAAAACCCCAGGTCGCAGGTCTTCGCCATTCGTGAACAAAGTGAGTAGTCTCAGGTGGCTTGCTTATGAGTTGGCGAACGGGCCTTCAGGATTCAGGGCAAACATGCTGGTAGAATAGGATTCTCAAATCAATGACAGGAGACCGAGCATGGCCGAACCCCACGATAGGAAGCCGATCCTCACGATCGAGCAGCAGATAGAGCACCTCAAGCAGAAGGGCGTAGCCTTCGAACTGTGTTCCGAGGAAGAGGCCGCGGACTACCTGCGCGACAAGTGCAACTTCTTCAAGCTCGCATCCTACCGCAAACTCTTCTCGAAATACGAGGGAGGCCCGCGCGACGGCCGCTACGTAGACCTCGACTTCGGCCAGCTGCGCTTGCTCGCGGCGCTCGACCAGGAGCTGCGCCACGCCCTGCTCGGCATGACGCTCGACATCGAGCATTTCCAGAAGGTGACACTGCTTCGCGAGATGGAGGACCGTGGAGAGGACGGCTACGCCATCGTGGCCGACTACATGGCATCGCTTACCACTGCAAACAGGGAGTACCGCCTGCGCGAGCTCAAGATGAGCGGCCGCAGCCCCTACAGCTCGAGCCTCTACGCGAAGTACTCCGGCGACATGCCTGCCTGGGCCTTCCTTGAGCTCACCTCGTTCGGCACCCTCATCGACTTCGTGCGCTTCTGCGCCAGGCGATGGGGCGACAGGCGCCTCGAGGCCTCCCACTACGACCTCAAGCGCGTGAAGTCCGTCCGCAACTGCGCCGCGCACGGCTCGTGCCTGATCAACTGCTTCGCCGAGAGGGGCGCCGCCCGGGGCTCGGCGTCCAGCGGCGTCTCCCGAAGGGTCGCCGCCGTGGGGATTCCCAAGGCGACCAGGAGGAAGTGGATGGGGAATACGGCCATGCAGGAGGTCGCGACCGTGCTCGTGGCGCACTCCGGCTTGGTACCCGAGGGCTCCTCGCGCTCGCGCGCCGCATCCGAGCTCGCCGAGATGTTCGCCAGGGCCGACGGCGAAACCGAGGCGCTGCCCGACAAGGGGCCCGACGCCGCAGCTCGCTCCGCGCTCGAGTTCCTTCGCAGGTTGACAGAATCGCTCGGGTTGGTAGAATAGCCTGCAGATAGCAAAACCTTCACGGTTTTAGGGGCGGACTTGCGCAAGCGACTCTGCCCTATTTTTATATTCACTCGCTATAGGAGACGGATGATACCTGGGTCAATGACAGAACTGAGAAGCCCGGAATAATGGAGCCAGTTAGAAACCCTCGGGTTTGCGGGGCGGGATCGTGAGAGCGATTCTGCCCTATTTTTTTCCTCCGTCTGCCCCAACCAAGTAGTTCGAAGATAGCCTGTAGGTGTCCTCGTGGGCGCCTTTTATTTTCAGGGAATCGGCCGCTTCATGAACGAGCGACCGGCTTGACCTAGATCGAACCGCCTTCATCTCCGTCTAGGCGCCGGCAATCAACATCGTGAATCCGCGCGTGCTACAATGCGGGCACCAGAGATGAAAACACAGTCCCCGTCGGGTAGTCGTGGGCGTGCGGGAGTCCGCATCAGTAACCTGCCTCCTTGGTTGTCCCTTCTCTGCATGGTCATCTACATAAAGGAGGAACCAGCCATGCAGATCAGCGTGTCGTCCACCCTGACCGTATATCACGACGGCCAATTCTGGGTCGGGCTGGCGGAGCATGTCGAGGACGGCAGGTACGGCGTCGCCCGCATCGTCTTCGGCGCAGAACCGTCCGATGAGGAGATCCTGCGATTCGTTACAAGCAAATGGGCGAAGCTCGCGTTCTTCGGTGACGATCCGTCCGAGGCGAGCGAGCCCGCGAAGAACCCCAAGAGACGCGCCCGCGAGGCGGCGAAAGCCCTCAAGCAGCCGGCGATGAGCACCAAGGCGCAGCAGGCGCTCGCGAATCAGCGGGAGACGATGAAGCGGGAATCGGCTCAAGCAAGAAGCCAGCGTCGCGCGGATGAGGCGGAGGCGCGCTTCGAGCAGCGAAAACTGAAGCGCAAACAGAAGCATCGCGGTCATTGATACCACCATCAACCCATATATAGCAGCAGGCGTAGCTTCGATTGAAACTACGCCTGCCACCTGGTGCTATAACGTTATACAGAACGTATGTTCTATACCCACTCGATGACTAACCCAGTCCGAGCACTACCGATGCGTGTCGCGTCATACCGCCTAAGAGCTGATTCGTTCAGAAAAGGTTCAGGGGGATCGTCGAGTTTATTGCACCCTCGCGTTTTACAAAAGAGAGTACAAGGCCCTTTAGCTCGAATTATTGCATTTAGAACCCCGCCGCTCATCCATCCTAGCTTGCCCAAACAGCCCTCCCGCGATGTCCATGTTCCAACGGATGGGTACCATTTACCCGGGTGCACCTGGGGCAACGGGCCGGCAGGCCCGCGCAAGGTCGCTCGCATAACACACAACATCAAACACGACAGAAGAGGCGAACGACAGATGCCGGACCCCGGACGACAGCACCGTGGAAGAGAAGCATTCCAACCACAACCGAACGAACATCGCTCCTAGGCAGGCGCCCGCATGGGCGCCTTTTACTTTTCAGGGACTTAGCTGAGAGCTAAGCCACGCGGCTCATGGCCGTTTCGTGGAGGCCCGACCAGCTCGACCCACCTCGACCCGTCTCCGTTCCCGTCATGCGCGCGATGCGCCAGCAGGCGGTTCAATCGTCGCGCAGACGAAAAGGGACACTGTGCCGCGCGGTGTGCCCGCACGGTGCCGCACGGGAAGATTGGAGGAACCATGGCACGCACAGCCGAATGCGCCGCGCCCGAGAACAACCAGGGCCGCGACGAATGGATGACGGTGATCGAGATGCAGCAGTACATGAGGGCGAGCCGAAACAAGGCGTACGACCTCATCTGGTCGGGAGAGATCGACTCGTACAGGCTCGGCAGGAAGCTCCTGGTTTCGAGGGCGTCAGTGGACGCCTACATCGAGTCAAGGAGCGGCAGGAAATGACGGCGGCGACCGCCCCGGGAGCCGCCCGCGGCCGGGCACGCGAGGGAGCCTCGAGACGAAAGGAGCTCGAGGACGACCATGACCAAGAGCACTAGCAGGAGCCAGGTGAGGCTCATCGCATCGACAAACGCGATATTCGGCGCCGACGAGGCGTGCGCGATGCTGCGCATCAGCCGCGACGCCATGTACCGGCTCGCCAAGGACCGCGACGACCCGTTCCCGATCCGCTACATCGGCGGCAAGACGCGCGACGGCATCGTGCTGCACGACGAGCTCGTCGCATGGGTCGAGCGCAACAGCGTCGTCGGCTCGCCAAGAAGGGGCTAGCGCCATGGCGGCCGCAGGCCCGAGGGGGCGCGACGGCCCCTCCCCGCGCGAGTTCGCGACGGTACGGCACTTCATGATGGCGGACCTCGGCCTCTCAGGCCTTCCCCTGCTCGTCTACGCGCGCATCTTCGGCTTCTGCGACGCCGGGTGCGGCTACTTCGAGAGCAAGGGCGGCCTGGCCCGATTCCTCAACGTGCAGGAGCGCAGCGTCCACCGCGCCATCCGCAACCTGCTCGACCAGGGCCTCATCGAGGAGTGCGGCGTGCACGCCCCGGCGCGCGGGCATGCCACCAAGCGATACCGCATCGTGCGCGAGAGGCTGCCGCCCGGAGCGTTGGCAACCCCTGACGATTCGTCAGGGTTCCCGGCGCGAAAGGGTGACGAAATGACAGGGTTCGCCGCGAACAAGGATGACGAACCGTCAGGGCTCGCAGCCCGAACCCCTGACGAAATGACAGGGAAACCCCTGACGATATGCCACCCAATAAGCAAAAGGGACAACAAGGACTTCAGAAGATAAGGAAGGGGCGCCCGATGGACCGAGCGGGACTCATCACCCTGGAGCAGGCCCGGGCCGCCGGGCTCTCCTTCGACGAGCCGGAGCCGAGGGCGTGCCCGCACTGCGGCGCCGCCCTCGAACCGCTCGGCGCAGCGCTGGCGGGCAGGGTCACCTGGGTCTCCAGCGCCCCCTGCCCGTGCGAGGGCGCAACCAGCGAGCGGGAGGCCGAGGCGCGAAGGCGCGCGGCCCTCGCCGCCAAGGAGGAGGCCGCCCGCCGGGAGAAGGCGCTCGCGCGCGCGGGCATCCCCAGGCGCTACTGGGCCGCCGAGGCCGACCGCCCCGAGTTCGCCGAGTACATCGCCTCGTTCGCCGGCAACGGAGGCGCCGGGCTCTACATACACGGGGGCGTCGGCGCCGGAAAGACGCACGCCGCCTCCGCCATGGCCAGGCTGTTCGCCGAGGCCGGCTACGACGTCGCCTTCACGACGGCCAAGGGCATGCTCGAGCGCGTGAAGGCCACGTTCGACGAGGGCGGCACCGAGGCGGCCGTCGCGCGGTACGCCAAGTGCGACGTCCTCGTGCTCGACGACCTCGGCAAGGAGGACGCGACCGAGTGGTCCGTCGGCACCGTGTTCAGCGTGCTCGACGCGCGCTACGAGGACATGCGCCCGACCATCGTCACGTCGAACTACGCGTCCGGCGCGCTTGCGGACAGGCTCGCCAGGCGCGGCGAGCGCGTAACGGCAGAGGCGATCGCGAGCAGGATCTCCCAGACCTGCAGGCCCGTCTACCTGGGCGAGAGGGACAGGCGCCGGCGCAGCTAGCTTGTGCGCTTCCCGTGGAGGCGCGGACGGCTCGACCCAGCTCGACCCATCGCGGGCGGCCCTGCTCTCTGCCGCAATCGAAATCGCTATACACGTCTTGGGCGGCGCCGACGCGCCGGCACGCACGCCTGCTCCGACTCGCACCGTGCCCCCATCGCGAGGACGCCGCCCGCCAAGCAACAAACGAAAGACGGAGGGCCCATGGACGGCTTCGAGAGGATAACCGGCCGCGAGCACGAAGAGCTCGTGGAGAAGTGCCAGGAGAACGGCTGGCTCAAGGTCGGCGGCTTCGACTGGCAGGACGACCCGTTCCTCGAGGAGTACCCCTACGAGTTCTCCCGCACGGAGAGCGTCGACAGGCTCCGCGAGGCGCTGGGCTCGGGCAACTGGGCCATACGCCAGGGGTTCTGCTACCGCGACCTCGCGTTCATCCAGCAGGTGAACGGCGGCGACGAGTGGTGGACGCTCAAGCGCGACGGCGACGCGTGGACCGGCTTCGAGAGCTGGAGCTTCGGCGCCATCGCCCAGGAGCCCGAGCGGTTCGAGCGCGCCATGCGCGACATGTGCGAGGCGACGCCGGAGCAGTGCCGCAGCGGCGAGTGGGCCCATCTGCACGAGAAGGCTCCCGAGCCGCTGGCGCAGCGCGCCGCGTCCGCCCGCGAGGCGAGCCGCGCGCACGCCGGGCAGGAAGCCCGCGCCCCAATGGCGCGCGAGAGGGCCGTCGGGGCCGAATAGGGACGACCGGGGCGCGAAGGCGCCCCTTTTTCATCTCGACTGGAAGGGAGGCGCGGGATGGCGAGCGACTACGGGGACGAGGCGGGCGGCAAGCTGCTCGACTGGATGCTGAGAATCGGCCAGGAGGCCGGCGCCGAGGCAATGGCGCGCAGCGCGAGGGAGCTCTCAGAGCGCCTCGCAGGGATCCGCGGGACCATCGCCGGCGGGCGCGCCGAGGCCATCGCGGCCGACGGCGCGCCGACCTACGCGAAGCTCAGCCTCGAGGAGCTCTCTGGGCTTCCCGAGTACGCGACGATCAAGGAGGTCGTCTCCGACAAGCTGCGCGCCGCGTCGGTCGAGCACCACATCATCCCCGGCGAGGGCCGCGACTGGCTGCTCTTCAAGGTGGAGGACGCCCCCGAGGTCGACGAGGCCTTCCGCCAGCTGGAGCAAGAGACGGGCAAGGCCGCCGATCGCGCAAGGGAGCGGCTCTCCGAGATAGCCGAGAGGCGCCAGGAGCCCGAGCGGCTGGCGGAGCGCGCGGAGCGTGCGCGCGAGGCGTCGAGGGCCCACAGCCAGGACATCGGCCGGGAGCGCGGCCCGCGCCAGATCGAGGGGCCCGAGAGATGAGGTGGCAGGCGGCGGCCGCGCTGGCCGCAGCCGCGTTCGCCATGGGAGATGCAGCGGCCGCGGCAATAGCGGCGTCGGGCGCGAACCCGATCCTCGACCCGGAGGCCGCCATGGCGGCGATCCCGGCAGCGCTCCGCGCGGGGCGCGTCTTCTCCGCGGAGGCGCTTCCCCTGTGCGCCGGGACCGCCTGCGCGTGCGGCGCGCTCCTCGCCTGGGCCCGCTCACTGGGGACCAAGGGGGCCCGGCGCGACGGCGAGGAGCACGGTAGCTCCAGGTGGGCCACGCGCAAGGACATCGCGCCCTTCGGCGACCCCAAGGACCCCGACAACAACATCATCCTCACCGACAACGCACGCATCCGCCTCGTGAGCCGCAGGTTCGACCTCTCCACCGACACCAACGACAACGTGCTCGTGGTGGGAGGACCCGGCACCGGCAAGACGCGCTACTACGTCAAGCCGAACCTCCTGCAGGCCAACGCCAGCTTCTTCGTGACCGACCCGAAGGGCACGCTCATCCGCGAGATGGGCGGCGCGCTGGCGGAGCTCGGCTACGAGATCCGCGCGTTCGACACCATCGACTTCACGCGCTCCATGCGCTTCAACCCCATAGCCTACATACGCGACGAGGCGGGCGTCATCCGCTTCGCCCGCGGCATCGTCGCCAACACCGAGGGCGAGGCCGACCACAAAGGCGACCCCTACTGGGAGAAGGCCGAGCGCCTGGTCTACACCGCGCTCACGGCCTACCTCGTCATGCACTGCGAGCCCGCCGACCGAAACCTCGACGGGCTGCTCACGCTGCTCTCGCTCGCCGACGCCCGCGACGACCCGGGCTACATGAGCCCGCTCGACATGGTGTTCCGCGAGCTGGAGACCGGCGAGCGCTACGTCAGGCGCGGCGGCGCCTCGGCGGAGGGCGGATCGCTGCGCGGCTTTTCCGAGGAGGACGGCGCGTGGGAGTGGGTCAAGGTCCGCGAGCCCGCGCCGCCCGACGACTTCGCGCTCGCGAGCTACCGCGAGTTCCGCGTGGCCGCCGGCGACACCATGAAGTCGATGCTCTCGAGCTGCAACGTCCGCCTGAAGCCGCTTTCCATCCGCGCCGTGCGCGACCTCACCTCCAAAGACGAGCTCGACCTCGCCCACATGGGCGACGAGGGCGCCAAGGTCGCGCTCTTCGCGTCGATGAGCGACACCGACTCGACCTTCGACTTCCTGTTCGCCCTGCTCATGGACACGGCCGTGAGCGCGCTTTGCGCCGAGGCGCTCGAGGCGCACGGCGGCTCGCTGCCCACGACGGTGCACTTCGTCTTCGACGAGTTCGCCAACATCGGGCGCATACCCGACTTCGAGCGGACCATCGCCGTCACCCGCAGCCGGAACATCGCCGTCTCGATGATCGCCCAGTCTCTCTCGCAGCTGAAGGAGACCTACGGCGACAACAACGCCGAGACCATCGTGAACGCCTGCGACACGCTGCTCTACCTGGGTGGCAAGGCGAACGAGACCAACGAGGAGATCAGCAAGATGGCCGGCAAGCAGACGGTGGCGAGCGAGACGCAGAGCGACTCGCGGGGCGCCGGCTGGACCCGGACCGTGAACCGCGGCATCTCCGAGCGCGACCTCATACAGCCCGCCGAGGTGGCGCGCATGCCGCGCGAGGACGCGCTCGTGCTCGTGAACGGGTGCATGCCGCTCATGGACCGGAAGTACCGGCTCGAGCGCCACCCGCGCTCGCGCCTGCTCGAGGAGGCCGCGCGCCGCGGCCCGTTCGACTTCGCGGAGTACCGCAGGCAGAAGGAAGGCAACTCGTGACGGGGCCGCGGCGGGCGCGGGCCTCCCCCGCCGCGGGGGAGGAACAGCAAGGAACATCGTCAACCGAAAGCAAAGGAGAGCAGCATGCTCGCAAACGTCATCAAGCTCGTGTCGGGCTGCGTGACCTTCCTCGGCGGCTTCCTGGTCGTGTGGGGAGCGGTCTCGCTCGGCCTGGCCATCAGGGAGCAGCAGGGCGGCCCGCAGATCGCGACCGCCATATCCACCATCGCCGGCGGCGCGATCATCATCGCCGCGTCGGTCTACTTCGGTCAGCTGGACACGTCCTGGCTGCCGGCATAGGGGGCGTCGCGGATGGCGCTCAGGATACCGGTGCAGAAGGACATCGGCGAGTACGAGGAGAAGATCGTCGGGAAGATGAGCCTGCGCACGCTCGCATGCGTGTCGCTCGGCTTCGGCAGCGCGGTCGGGGCGGCGGCCTTCGTCCACCTGGGCCTGCACGCCGACGTCGCGGACGCGGCCTTCCCGATCATGCTCTGCAGCATGCCGTTCTGGCTCGCCGGGTTCTGGCGGCCCTTCGGCATGCGCGCCGAGGAGCTGCTGCCGCTCCTGGCGGCCCACGAGCTCTCCCCGCAGCTGCTCGCGTACGAGCCCTGCCTCGCCGGGAGCCTCCCCGAGGGCTCGCCGCGCCCGGGCCGCCCGGGACGTCGCGCGAGGCGCAGGGCAAGGAAGAAAGGAGCCGAGCTCTATGAGCCGAGCAAGAAGCAAAAAGGAGAATAGGCCGAAGCGCCCGAGCACCCTCGGGCTGCTCCTCGGCGGCACGGGCGGGCGCAAGGACGCCTCGAAGGGCGCGGAGGCCGAGCGGCAGAGGCGCCGCCGGGAGCGCGACCGCTCGCGCGAGATGGCCGCCTACGTCGGCTACGACGCCATGTACAAGGACGGCATCGCCCAGGTGATGCCCGGGGTGTTCAGCCAGACGGTCGAGTTCTCCGACATCAGCTACCAGTCCGCGCGCAAGGAGGCGCGCGAGACGGCCTTCACCGTGATGAGCTCGCTGTTCAACTACTTCCCGGCGGACTCCCACGTGCAGCTCCAGGTAGTGAACGCGCCCATCCCCGCCGACGAGGTCGGCCGCAAGGTCTTCTTCGAGCCCGGGGAGCGCGCCACCGCCGGGCTCGCCGAAGAGTACAACCGGATCCTCAACGACAAGATGCGCGAGGGCGTCTCGAACCTCGTGCGCCACCGCTACCTGACCTACGCCGTGGGCGCCGACGACGTCGACGCCGCGGTGCCCAAGCTCGCGCGCATCCGGGGCGACGTGGAACAGACGCTCGCGCGCATACGCTGCTCGTCGCGCGCCCTCGACGGCGTCGAGAGGCTCGAGCTTCTGCAGGGGCAGCTGCGCCCGGGGTCGCGCTTCGAGTTCTCCTGGGACAAATTGTCCCCGACGTCGGGAGCGCGCACGAAGGACTTCGTCATGCCCTCCACGCTCGACTTCAAGCCCGAAGGCAGGTCCGACTGCTTCCGCAGCGACGGGCGCTACGGCGCGGTGCTCGCGGTGCGCAGCTTCGGGTCGGTCATCGAGGAGACCTACCTCGCCTCCATCATCGACCTGCCGCTGCCGCTCAACGTGACGCTGCACGTGCAGCCCATCGCGCAGAGCGAGGCGCTCGCGCTCGTGAAGCGCCAGATCGACTGGATGGACAAGGAGATCATCGACGAGCAGATGAGCGCCGTGAAGAAGGGCTACGACTACCAGATCCTGCCGCCCGAGCTGCGCTTCTCGAAGGAGGAGGCCGAGGAGCTGCTCGACTTCCTGCGCAACAAGTCCGAGCGCCTGTTCGTCTACACAGGCCTCGTCTACACCTGGGCCGACAGCCTCGAGGAGCTCGACCGCCGCGTCCAGCAGGTGACGAGCGTCGCGCAGGGCTGCACGATCGGCCTCGAGCCGCTCCACTTCCGGCAGCGCCAGGCTCTCAACTCGGTGCTCCCGCTCGGTGACAACCACGTCACCGTGAGCCGCTACCTCACCACGGGGCAGGTGGCCATGCAGATGCCCTTCGCCAGCCAGAGCCTCGACGAGGCGGGCGGCGGCTACTACGGGCAGTCCAAGGAGAGCGGGAACCTGGTGCTGTGCGACCGCAAGCGCCTGGCGAGCCCCATGGGCTTCGTGTGCGGCAAGCCCGGCTCGGGCAAAAGCTTCTCGGTCAAGCGCGAGATAACCAACACCGTTCTCGCGCACCCCGAGGACGAGGTCGTGATCTTCGACCCGGCCGGCGAATACGGCAACCTCGTCGACGCGCTCGGCGGCGCGAACGTCGAGCTCGCCCCGGGATGCTCGGCGGTGCTCAACCCCCTCGACACCGCCGACGTCGCGGACCGCGCCGACGCCGCCAAGCTCGCGTACAAGACCGACGCGGTGCTCGCGCTCTCGAGCGCGCTCATGGCCGAGGGCCGCGAGGGCCTGCCTGAGCGCGACCGCTCGATCATCGCCCGCTGCGTCGGCGAGGCGTACCGGGAGTGCGCGAGGGACGGCCGCCTGCCCACGCTCGGCGACTTCCACGCGGCGCTGCTCGCTCAGCCCGAGCCCGAGGCCGCCGACATCGCGCTGCGCTACGAGCGCTACGTGAAGGGCGCGTTCTCCTTCTTCAACGGCCAGAGCAACGTGGCGCTCGACAACCGCATCACCAACATCGACATGCACGGCCTCGGCCAGAACATGCGCGTGTTCGGCATGATCACGGCGCTCGAGATGGTGCGCAACCGCGTGATGGTCACGCCGCCGCGCCCCAACTACACCTGGCTCTACATCGACGAGGTGCAGAGCCTCTTCGCGCACCCGACGGTGGTCGAGTACTTCGCCCGCCTGTGGCGCGAGGGGCGCAAGTTCGGCCTCATCTGCACCGGCATCAGCCAGAACACGAGCCACATGCTGGCCAACGCCGAGGCCCGCGACATGGTGCTCAACTCCGAGTTCTTCCTGCTGCACAAGCAGTCCACCGCCGACCTCGACGCATGGGCGGAGATGCTCCAGCTCTCCGCCACGGAGCGCGGCTACATCGGAGACGCCGTCAAGCCCGGCGAGGGGCTGCTCATCAGCGCCGGGATCCGCGTGCCCATCACCGACGACTTCCCGAAAGGCCCGCTCTACGACCTGTGGAACACCAAGCCCGCAGAGGTCGCCGAGCGCGAGATGCGCCGGGCGGCGCGAGAGGCGGAGGAATAGGAATGGCCGTCCCGAGCGAGGGCGGCGGGATGCTCGAGGTGGTCGGGGCGCGGCGCCGCGACGTGCTCACCGCGGGCGACGTCGCGGAGACCGAGCGCGACGCCCTGGGAAACGTCTCGGAGGGCGCCGGCCCGCTCGACGAGGCGGGAGGCCCCGCCGCAACGGCGAAGGGGCGCCCATCCAGGCCCGACGCCCCGGAAGGCGGGCTCGGGGACAAATTGTCCCAACCCGCCGGCGACCGGCGCGCGGCGGTAGCGATGCGCTCGCGCGTCGAGGCGGCGAAGCTGGCGATCGCCCGGGAGGCCGTCTCCCAACTCGACGACTCGGAGGAGCTCGAGGGCGCCTCGGGCATGTACGACGCGGGGCGTGCGGCCGAGAAGGCCGCGGGAAGGCTGCGGCAGAGGAAGGCGAAGAAAGCAGCCCAAGGCAGCCGCAAGGCGGCGACCGCCCTCGGCGCCCCAAAGGGAGGCGCGCGCGGCCCCGAGGCAGCCGGCGCGACCGCCCCGGCCAAGCACCAGGCGACCCAGGCGGCCGCGCAGGCGTCGGGCGAGGCGGCCCGAGCCGCGGGGTCGAAGGGCGCCGCCTCCGCGATCGCGGGCGCGGTCTCGGGCGCCGCGCCCGCCCTGCTCGGGGCGGTGGCCGGCATCGTGGCCTTCGTCGCCTGCGCGCTCGCCGTCGCGCAGCTGCTGAGCGCGCTGTTCGGCTTCTGGGACGACGCGGCCTCCAAGCGGGGCCTCGAGGGGCTGCCGCCCTACATCACCTACGAGATGGTCGAGGCGGCGCTCGAGTGCCAGGAGGAGTACGGGCACCCGGCGGGCTGCACCATCGCGCAGATCATCCAGGAGTCCGGCCAGGGCGACCGCATGAGCCAGCTCGCAGAACGCGACCACAACCTCTTCGGCATGAAGTGGTGGTCGGGCTACGCTGGCTGCCCCGAGGTGGCCGGCAAGGCGAACTGGGCCACCAGCGAGGAGTACGTGCCCGGCGAGCACACCCAGATCACGGCGAGCTTCATCCGCTTCACCGGCGACGCCGAGTGCATCCGCTTCCGCAGCAGGGTCTTCCTGCAGGCGGAGCGCTACTCGGGCAACGCCCTCATCCGCGAGGCGATCGAGAGGCGCGACTCGGACAGGATGGCCGAGGGGCTCAAGGACGCCGGCTGGGCGACCGACTCGTCCTACGTCGAGTCCCTGAAGTCGATCATGGCGCAATGGGGCCTCTACAGGCTCGACTCCATGACGGTCGAGGACCTGAAGGACCCGGCCGCGAACGGGAACGCGATCGTCGAGGCGGCGTACAGCCAGCTCGGCGTGCCCTACGTGTGGGGAGGCTCGACCCCCGGCAAGGCGCTCGACTGCAGCGGACTCACGCAATACTGCTACGCGCAGGCGGGCATCCGCATAAGCCACTACACGGGTTCCCAGTACGAGGAGCTCAGGCGCATACCGCTCTCGGAGGCGAAGCCCGGCGACATCCTCTACCGCTCGGGCCACGTGGCCATCTACATCGGCGACGACAGGTACATACACGAGCCGCGAACGGGCGACGTGTGCCGCATAGCGAGCGGCATCGGCAGCTTCAGCTGCGCGCTCACCGCGAGATAGGAGAAACCAATGCAGGGAAAGTCAAGGGTCATGGCCGCCGTCGCGGCAGGCGCGCTCACCGTGGCGCTCGGCGCGGGCGCGGCGCGCTGCGCCATCGCCCCGCAGGAAGGCGCGCAGGATAGTCCACAGGAGCAAGAGCAGCCCGCGGCTGCAGGCGCCGACGCGGCGACCGGGAAGGCCACCTCGGGCGCCGAGGCGCTCTGGAACACCGCATGGACGGGCGCCGACGACCCGACCGCCACGCTGCGGATCGTCGAGGGCGCCATGGTGGAGAGCGCGGGCGGCACCGAGCGCGCCTGGTTCTTCTCGGCCGAGGAGCCCTCCGAGGCCGGCGGCGTGCTCAGCATGCCCATCGAGGTCAAGGGAACCGGCGACAAGGCGGGAGGGCTCTCGCTCATCCAGGTCTCGGGCAGCGGGGACGCCCGCACCCTGGCATGCGACCTCCTGACGCAGGCCTACGTGCCCCAGAAGGCGCAAGTCGGAGCGTTCTCCGTGACCGGCACCGACGACCGCCTCTCCGAGGCGCTTGGCGCAGACGTCGCCGCCATCGAGGAGGCCGTCGCCGGGAAGGCGGCGGAGGTGTCCCCGCAGGCGACGGGAGCCACCTGGGACAAGGAGGTGTGGCTCGACTACGCCGGAAACGTCGCGTCGACGACCTTCACGCTCGACGACCCCGCCTCGACGGTGGTCACCGTGGTCTCGCGCGGCGGCTCGCTGGAGGCGATGTAGCCGTGCGGGCGCTTGAATCGCAACGCCGAAGGGCGTTCGCCATCTCCGCCGCGACGGCATTCGCCCTCTGCGCGCTCCTGCTCGTCCCCGCGCAGCCGGCATACGCCGACATAGCCGGGGACGTCAACGATTGGCTGTGCGGCCTTCTGCGCGACTGCTGCAACTGGATGTTCAAGGCGCAAACGGGCGTGCTCGGGTCGATCGGCGCGAACGGGATCCTCTCGGCCGACTTCGCGCACATGCTCACGAGCTCGAGCGACCTGACCATGCACGACGTCGCCAGGGGCGTATGGCAGGCTGCCATCCTGCCGATCGGGTGCGGGGTGCTCGGCCTGGTCTTCACTCTGAAGCTCATCGAGATCTCCCAGCGCATGGACGGCAGCCAGAGCCTTCCCGGCGTCAAGGAGGTCGTTTTCCTCCTCGTGTTCTTCGCCGTGTTCCTGTTCCTCATACAGAACAGCTTCGACCTGATGGCGTCGATCTACGAGGTCTGCGGGCTCGCCATCGACCGAGTCGAGGCGCTCTTCGGCGCCGGAGGCGCGCTCGACCTGCCCGAGGTGTCAGTCGTCACCACCGACGACGACATCCCGTCGCTCATCGCCATGCTCGTCGTGAGCCTCATCAGCTGGGTCGTGGTGCTGGCGGCCTACGTCGTCGCCCTCGTGGTCTGCTGGGCCCGCGCGCTCCAGCTCTACATCATGGCCGCGTTCGCCCCGATCCCGCTGGCGTTCCTCGGCATGGACGCCACGCGCCAGATAGGCCTCGGCTACCTGAAGAGCTTCGGGGCGGTCTGCATCGCCGGCGTCATCATCCTCGTGCTGCTCATATCGTTCCCGCTCGTGCTCGGCGGGCTCACCGGGGCGAACCCCGGGACGGGCACCCCGGCCGACGCGGTCGCGAACGGGCTCACCTACGCGCTGCAGTACCTGGCCATGTGCGTGCTGCTCATCCTGGCCCTCGTGAAAAGCGGCTCCTGGGCGCGCGACATCGTGAGCGGCTTCTAGCGGAAAAGCGAGGAAGGGGGCGGTCGCCATGAGATAGGGGCGCCGCGCCGGGGCACGCGTCCCGGCGGATGAAGACAAGGACCGATTGAAAACGAAAAGGAGGAAAGACATGGAAGAGAGGAAGAACGTGTACCTCTCGCTG
Source organism: uncultured Collinsella sp. (assembly GCA_900554135.1). Next base: position 16,936 of record USFU01000003.1, read on the forward strand.
CACAAGAGCTTCGTGCGCGAGGGCATCGAGTACACCGACCGCGCGACCGGCGAGGCCAGGACCTTCAACTCGGCGACCCTTCCCAAGGGCACCGTCGTCGACGGCGTGGACGTGGGAGGCTACGAGTTCAGCCCCATGTTCGTTAACGAGAGCCGCTTCAAGGGGGCCGACTTCCGGGACATACCGCTGCTCGCGAACCGCGAGGTGTGGCTGAGGAAGACGGTGATGGGCCCGGACGGCCAGCCCGAGCTCGACGAGGGCGGCCGCGCGGTCAAGGACACCGTGAAGGTCATGCCCGCGCAGCTCAAGGAGGCCGTTGACGCAGGGCGCTCGCGCTACCTCGCGGAGCGCGCCGAGCACGCCCGCCAGGCGAGCCGCGCTGCCGAGCACGAGGCGCCCCGCGCACAGCGAAGCGTCGAGAGATAGGGAGGCGGAAAGATGAACGCAGCGAAAGACTGCACCCTGCAGGAAAAGCTCCTCCGATGCGCCATGGCGCTCATCCTGGCGGCGGGGGCGCTGCTCGCCTCCGTGGCGGCCTCGCCCGCCTACGCCGCGCCGAGCACGGTAGACGTGTCCATCGGCGGCAAGATCCCCTACGGCGGCTTCGCCACCACGTGGATGAGCGCCGACGGGAACATCGCCTACTGCGCCGAGCCCTCGTCCCCGACGCCCGCGGCGGGCTCCTACTCGACGAGCCCCGTGCCGAGCGGCGACGTGACAGCGGCGATCTGGTACTCGTTCGGCTCTCCCGGCTTCGACGCGTCGATGTTCCCGGGCAGCTGGTACGACGGCGGCGGCTGGGACGACGCGAAGTACGCCGCGGCGAGCCATGTGCTCATCGCCTACGCCTACTCTGGGTCCGAGTCGGCTGCCACGCACGGCACGAGCGCCGAGTTCGCCTCCTGGGCGAAATCCGAGCTGATCGGCGGGACCTTCGCCAAGATGAAGGCGGGCGCCGGCAAGGTATCCGCCGGGTTCGAGGCGTTCTGCGTCAGGACCGGCGGCGGCTCCCAGACGCTCGTGAGCTTCAGCTGGTCCGCAGGCGGAGTCAAGGTCGCCAAAACGGACTCCGAGGCGGGCGCGGAGCCCCAGGGCGACGCCTCGCTCGACGGCGCGAGCTTCTCCGTCGTTAACGAGACCGGCCGCTACGTGCTGGTCGGCGGCAAGTACTACGCCGACGGCGAGGTATGCGCCACGATAAAGACCGCGCCCGAGGACGGGTCGCACGTCGCCGCGACCGGCGCCGACACCCTCCCCGCGGGCAATTACCGCATCGTCGAGTCCGGCGCGCCCGAGGGCTACGACGCCAGCGACGCCTCCGTCGCGTTCGCCGTGAAGGCCGACGAGGTGCGCGACCTCACGGGCGACCCCGTGACCGACGAGGTCTTCCGCGGCGGCGTGCAGGTGACCAAGTCCGACAAGGAGCTGCAGGCGTCCGAGGCGCTCGCGGGCAGCGGCCACAGGGAGGCGCCTGGCGAGCACCCCGGCCTCGACGGGATCGAGTTCACCGTCACGAACCGCTCGGCGCACAAGGTCCTCGTTGACGGCGAATGGCGCGAGCCGGGCGAGGCCGTGGCCACGCTGACCACCGCATGGAACGACGAGGCCGGCGCCTACACCGCGCAGACCGCGGCCGACGCACTGCCGTACGGGACCTACGACGTGCGGGAGACGGCGACGAACGGGAGCTACCTGCTGACCGACGGCGAGCCCCGCACCTTCGAGGTCCGCACCGGCGGCGAGGTCGTGAGCGCCTCCGCGGACGGCGCCGCGCTCGAGTTTCGCGACCAGGTGGTGCGCAACGACCTCGAGCTCTCCAAGAAGAGCGAGTCCGACAACGCCGGCCTCATGGTCCCGTTCGCCATCGAGAACGCGGCCACCGGCGAGACTCACGTGCTGGTCACGGACCGCAACGGCGACGCGTCGACCGCGAGCAGCTGGAACAGGCACTCGAGGGACACCAACGCCAACGACGCCCTGCTCGGCCATGAGGGCCCGATTGCTGCCGCCGACATGGACCCGAAGGCCGGCATCTGGTTCTCGCTCGGCGAGGACGGCTCCTCGGCGCCGGTCGACGACTCGCTGGCGGCACTGCCGTACGGCGCCTACACCATGACCGAGCTGCGCTGCGAGGCCAACGAGGGCCTCGAGCTCATCACCAGGAGCTTCTGGATCGAGCGCGACTCGACGGTGGCCAAGGCCGTGTGGATGGGCCTCGACGACCAGGAGGGCCCGCGCATCTCCACCACAGCAAAGGACGGGGCGGACGGCGACAAGGACGTCTCGGCCGACGCCGAGGCCAAGGTCGTCGACACCGTCGCCTACGAGGGCCTGAAGGCCGGCGAGGAGTACGAGCTCTCGGCCACCCTCGTCGACAAGGCGACCGGCGAGCCCGTGGCCGACGCCTCGGGCGTGCCCGTGGAGGCCAAGGCCGAGTTCGCCCCCGCGCTCTCGACCGGCAGCCAGGACGTCGAGATCGCCTTCGACGCGAGCCTGCTCGGCGGCCGCGACCTGGTCGCGTTCGAGAGCCTACGCAAGGACGAGGCCGAGGTGGCGTCGCACGCGGACCTCTCCGACGAGGGCCAGACCGTCCACGTCGCCGTCGAGGTGGGCACCCAGGCGGCCGACGCCGCCGACGGCGACCAGGTCATCGAGGCCGGCAAGGCAAAGGTCGTCGACACGGTGGCCTACAAGGGCCTCGTCCCCGGCGAGACCTACATCGCCGTGGGCACGCTCATGGACAAGGGCACCGGAGAGCCGTTCCTCGACAAGGACGGCAACGAGGTGACCGCGCGCACGCCCTTCGAGCCAGAGGCGCCCTCCGGCACCGTCGAGGTGACCTTCGAGTTCGACACCGAGGGCCTGGCCGAGGGAGACGAGCTCGTCGTCTTCGAGAAGGTCCTGGACTCCGCCGGCAACGTCGTTGCGACCCACGAGGACATCGACTCCGCCGAGCAGAGCGTCGTCGTGGACAACCCCGACACGCCCGAGGTGCCCGAGGAGCCCTACGCCAAGACCGGGGCCGACGCCCCCGACGCCACCGGCTACGCCGTGGCCGCAGGCATCGCTCTAGCAGCTGCGGCGGGCGCGGGCGGGGCGCTCGCGTACCGCAAGCGCAAGACGGCCGGCGCAAGCAAGGACGCGGCAGCCGAAGAGCCTGCCGAAGAGCCGGAAGAGTAGCGGCGCCGCATCGATACCGAACCGGAGGCCCTGGGCGCCCGCCCGGGGCCTCCCCTGCGAACGGGGGAGGACATGAACAAAGGGAAAGCCGCCACGGCACTCGCCATTGCCGTGGCGTTGCTGGCGCTGGCGGCGCTCGCCGTCCTGCCGCTGCCCGAGAGGAACCCGTACGGGGTGCACGAGGCGCCTGCTGCGGAAAAGGACGCGGCAATGGAGGCTCAAGAGACGGGAGGCGGCATCGACTGGGACGCCCTTCCCGCCTCCGTCGTCGCTTGGGTGCGCGTGCCGGGCACGACCGTCGACTACCCGATCGTCCAGGGCCGGCCCGAATCGCCCGACTTCTACCTCACGCACGACGCCGGCGGCGAAAGATCAGCGTGGGGCGCTCCCTACATCGACGCCGGGTGCGCGCAGGGCGCCGAGAGCCCGCTCGTCATCGTCTACGGGCACCACATGTCCGACGGCACTATGTTCGCGCCGCTCGCGCAATACTCGTCGCGCGACTTCGCCGAGGGGCACCGCACCATCCGGGTCTACACCCGCGAGAATGCGATCGAGCTCGAGGTCTTCGCGGCTGACGTGGTCGACGCGAGCTCAGAGGGCAAGCGGACCGACTTCGCCGGCGCTGCGGAGCTCGACGCCTACCTCGGGGACAAATTGTCCCAGTGCGAGGTCGTCCTGGAAGATTCGGCGGACATCGCGCATGCCTGGGCCTTCGTGACGTGCAGCTACCAGACGAGCAACTCCCGCACCGTGGTCTACGCGAAGGAGGTGGAAACATGGGATTCGCGCCCTTCGGAATAGGGCTCCTCATGGGGCTCCTCACGCTCACGGCCTACGCCTGCTGCGCAGCCGGCGACGACGACCGAGACTAGGACTTGCAGATCGAAACTACAACCGAATATGGCCCTTCGACCCCTTGCCGCTATATCTCGGCAAGGGGTCTTGCATGTGGTGAGATAATTTACGCACTTGATAGAAACAAGACGCTGCCGGCTGCTTCTCGATAAGCTTCCGGTTGTCCATGAATAGAGGTACGCAATTGGGAAAGATTAAGCTGCAAGACGTCAAAAGGGCCATCGACATCGGAAAAGACGTTCTGCCCTTCGTTGAGCCCGCTGTGAACAAATACGGGCCCGCTCTGATCGACTGGGGGCAGCAAAGGGGGAAGCAGGCGGCAGATAGCCTGGGAGAAGCCAGGGACTCATTCCTTTCAAAGGGTCGGGCAATCAAAGACAAGAAGGAGCAGCAAAAGTCACTCGAGGCATCCCGCAAGAAGGCCGTGGCAAGCTCGCTTCCGCCGATCTCCGCAAAAGATTTCTTCGAGAACTTCGAGAACAACGTCTCCAGCGAAGCCGACCTCAGCGATGGGTACATGGCGATCGCCGGCTGCTACGCCGTCGTCACGATGAAATCGGCACGAGAGAAAGACCCTTCCGCCTACGAGGACGTCTATGTCGGTTGCGGCAAATCCATGGGCTTCAGCATATACACACAGCTTTGCGGTTTCGGCAACATCGACGTCTACGCTGACTTCAAGTTCAAAAGACCAATGATGATTCTGCTCTTCCCGTGTGAGGAGAAAGACCTCGAGACCCGCTATGAGGCCCTCGTCAGGGATCTTCAGGCCGAGGGCTCGTACAACAAATGGGACGTCCTGGCGCGTTCCGATGAGGCGAGATAGGCGCTAAGAGCATGAGCGACAAAGAACTTGCGCCAATCAGCGTCGAGGTCGTTCCCGTCGAGGACTTGGAGAACATCAGGCTCGTCGCGAACGCCGATGCGGGCAAAGAGAACAACGTCGGCATCGGAGAGCGGGCGGACGCCATTCTCGGCCTCGCCTCGGACGTCATAGACCTCGTCGAGGAAAACAGCTCTACAAAGTCGAGGTTCCCGAAGGCTACAGCTTTAAGGACCTCGTCGCCTCGAAGAAGGATCCGGAAGCGGTAAGGGCCCTCGTCCGAGACCCGAAAGGTCGCCTGAGCGGCGACGTCTCCCTCAAAGCCGCTGGGGTCAGCCCCGCACAGATCGCCAGCGTCGGCCTTGCCGCAGCGGCGATGGTTGTCGGTCAGGCGTACATGACCGAAATCAGCGACAGCCTCCAGTGCATCGACGCCAAGCTGGAATCGATCGCCTCCATGATCGCCGGCGACCAGAGGGCGAAGGTCAAAAACGCCCTGGACATCGCTAGGACCTACGCAGCCCTTCATGACGATTACCTCCAAAAGCCCGCCGAGGCACGACAGGCGGCAAGAAACGAGATCGAGGGCAGGTACAACGACGTCGGTCAGGTAATCGATTGGATTACCGAGCAACTCGCCGGCATCGAAGACAAGGCCAGGGACGCCGCTGAGCGCGAAAAAGACCTCGAACCGTTGCTTAAAGAGGTCCAATCCTACGAGGCTCAGTTGGGGGTGCGGCGTGGAGTATGGACCACCGGTTTCTCGGCGCGCGCCTCATTTCTCGACAGCGTACACACATTGTTCGCGTTCGGCGCCGCATCCCCTTTTTCCCAGGATCTTTGTTCCGAATTGAGATACAGACGATCAGAGGCTATCCTGCTCATCAGGATGCTTGCATACTTTGATGGTGCGAGTTGCGGACACGCAAGAGCTACGCGTTTGGTTCGTTTTCAGCGGTGTTGGAAGTATCGGCTCAATGAAAAGCCAAGTTGACATTTTCGTGGACCGAGGCTTAGAAATGGCTTTTCTCGCTTGCGCAGACATGGTGCATAAAAGCGTTTTGCTTGGGAATTCTAACGAAATAAATAACCACATAACGTAAATGCAGCCATAGATACAAAAGGAATCGAATGGCCAGAGAGGACTGCGCTTACCGATGGTCGATTCTTGACAGGCAAACTCAAGCCTTGTTAATATTACATGGTTTGCCAGACCGAATTAACAAAGGAGGGGTGTCGTGGTTGGTCTTTTCCGCACGTGGATGAGCGCCTAGAAAGCGGCGCTGTTGTGGCGTCGCGCTGTTTTTCTGCACGCCATTTCACGATTGGACATAACCATGATATTTGAAACCTCTCGGGGCAGGTCTGCTCTGCTGTGCCATTCATGGCAATTCAAGCTTTGTTTCGTATGGGGCGGGGAGCTCGTTTCGACATTGACGAGTTCGATTCTCCAGATGGGTCTTATTTGGCATCTCGCCCTCACGACAGGGTCGTCTTCTCTCCTCTCCTTAGCATCGCTGGCAGGCTTTCTGCCGATTGCTTTGTTCGGAATCCTTGCGGGCGCCGTTGTCGACAGACTGCCTTTGAAACGTGTCCTCATCGGCGCCGACCTCTTCATTGCCGCGGTGGGTGCCGCCTTGGCGATTGCCTCGTTGGCCGGCAGCTTACCTGCATGGCTAATTCTCATCGCCTTGTTTCTCCGTGCAGTTGGTACTTCGTTCTACACGCCGGCCTCCCAATCTCTCACGCCCCATCTCGCCCCACCGGAGCATCTCGTTCGCCTATCGGGGGTGACTCAGGCGATTCAGTCCGGCGGATACATTCTTGGCGCCGCGCTTGCAGCAGTGATTTATCCCGTGGCGGGCATTACCGCTATGATTGTCCTCGACGTGCTGGGAGCGCTTTTCGCTTCTTTAGCCGTCCTCGCCGCACAGATAGACGCAGGGGGCCTCGACGAAGCCGACCGCAGCTTGCCCTTTTCCAATAAGGTTCGAGAGCTCTTCTCTGAGATTTCGGACGGCTACAAGCTGATTAGGGGGTACAGGGGGCTGTTCGCCCTTCTTTGGTGCGGGTTCGTCTTCGCTTTCGCGTTCTCTCCGCTCGCGGCATTGTTCCCAATAATGACCTTGGGGCATTTTGGCGGTAGCACGGGGGATGCCGCTTTGGTGGAAATCCTTTTTTCTGCAGGCATGCTGGCTGGGTCCGGTATCTTGGCGGTTACGGGAGGGTTCCGCAATAGGTCGTTCACCATGGTCGCCGCGATTGCCGGCTTCGGCATTGCCGCAATCGTATCCGGATCGCTCGGCTCGTCGTTGTTCGCTGCTTTCCTGCCGGTGAGCTTTCTTATGGGCGCATGCTCCCCGTTGTACGCGGGAACCCAGACTGCCCTTATGCAGGAGCAGATACCTCCTGAGTACCTAGGCCGCGTTTTCGGCCTCTACGGAACCATCATGGCTTGGGCCATGCCCATGGGCCTCGCAGCTCCCTCCGTTTTTGCGGATCTGCTTGGAGCTCCGTTATGGTTCGTCGGCTCTGGAGCGACCATGGTACTGCTTGCGATGGCTATGCTGCTTGCTCCGAGCGTCCGAAGCGCGGGGAAAAGAGATACCGGGCAGATTCAATAGCCCAAGTATTCGAAAAAAAGAGGCAGCAGCCATCGGTTCAAGCGTCAGCCTTCAAGCCCTTGCGACGACGAGGTATTGCACTGACATCCCACATCGCGCTCCTTATTCGTCGCCAACTATCATTTTCGGATTTGCCGGCTTGCGCAAGGTCAAAACGCTCGCGCCGGCAATTGGGCAAAGGCGAAAAATCGACGTGAGCAATCTTTTTTGGCATGGCTGCGTTTCCAGTAAAACGCTAATACACAAAAGGCGGTTCAACCTATGGAACTCATAGTCAAAGCTAAAGACATCTTTTTGGAATATGCCGGCCGCGATATCCTAGATATCGAAGAGTTGGAAATCTACTCCTACGATCGCATCGGCTTGGTGGGAGACAATGGCGCAGGCAAAACCAGCCTGCTTAAAATTCTGAGCGGCAATCTTACCATTGCGGACGCCGACGTCAGGCGTTTCGGCAGCATTGCCCTCATCAGCCAGCTCGATGAACTCGACCTTGATGCGGCTCAGGGCAGTGGTGAGATGCTCTCCCGTCTCAACGTCGCCGGAGTGGCGCAGGAGACGATGAGCGGCGGAGAGGAGACACGCGCCAAGATTGCCTCTGCGCTCTCCCGGCATGCAAGCGCGATCTTTGCTGATGAGCCTACGAGCCACCTCGACCAAGACGGCATCAGCCTTCTCGTCGGACAACTCAAGGCATTTGATGGAGCCCTGCTCATTGTGAGCCATGACCGTTATTTTCTCGATCAGGTAGTGGACAAGATCTGGGAGCTCAAAGACGGCGGTATTTCCGAATTCTGGGGTGACTACTCCGACTATCTGCGACAGAAAGAAGAAGAACGCAAAGTTCAGGCGGCTCGATACGAAGAGGCGATGCGCGAGCGCGAGCGCCTTGAAGCCGCCATCGAAAAACAACGGAAAAAAGCACGGCAGGTCGACGCCAAGCGGAAGGGTGCGAAAAAAAGCAACGAGAATGCAGGTCGATTGGGACATCAGAAAGCAACCGGCACCAAACAGAAGAGGATGTACCAGGCGGCTAAGAACATGGAGAAGCGCCTCGAAGCGCTCGAAGGGATTGAGGCCCCTGACAGCATTCGCACCGTGCGGTTCCGCCAGAGCAAGGCCCTGGAACTGCATAGTAAATTTCCCATCTCGGCAGACGATTTCAGCTTGAGCTTCGGCAACTGCATGCTCTATGACCACGCGAAATTCGAGATACCGCTCGGTGCCAAAGTGGCCATCACCGGTGGCAACGGTACAGGAAAGACCAGCCTGCTGAAGGCAATCGCTCGACGCGCCGACGGTATCAACATCTCTCCCAAGGCAGAGATCGGTTACTTTGAGCAAACAGGCTACAAGTTCGACGCCCGTCAGTCTGCGATCTCGTTCATGCAGGATGGTTGCGAGTACAGCATGACCGAAATCCGAAGCATCCTCGCCTCTATGGGAATCGGACCGCGTGACCTGGCAAAGGACGTTGGCGTTCTCTCGGGAGGCGAAGTCATCAAGCTGCTGCTCGCGAAGATGCTGCTGGGCAGATACAACATCTTGCTCATGGACGAGCCTGGAAATTACCTGGACATCAAGAGCGCCGAAGCCCTCGAGCAGATGATGAGCGCCTATGCCGGAACGATAGTGTTCGTCTCCCACGATAAGAGGCTGGTCGAGAACGTCGCAGACATTATTTACGAAATAAAGGACACCAAGCTAGTCAAAATCTTTCAGCGCGAATAACCCTAAATGAGCAGGATATATTCCCAGAATGGAGACAAAAGGCCTCGAAGGGGGGGGTGCCTCCAGGCCCTGTCGGCGCTCGCCATGACGCGCATGTACTACGACGGCAGCATGGACGACCGCAGCGCCCTCATCGAAGAACAGCGGATCCTGGACAAATCTCAGGGCTTTCTGAAAAAGAGGCAGGTCCTCGCAGCGCTCATGGAGATGAAGATCGGGGGCATGAAAGGGACGCCCATCGCGCTTCCTCGCGGAGCCCAGGGAAACGCCCTCAAGAGGCTGGTCTCTCAGACCCCCAGAGCCGCTGCAAAAGAGCAACTCCTCGAAGCTAAGGTTGAGATGCGCGCGAGCCTACGCTCCGGAGAGTCGAAGCTGAGGTCCGAGGCCGAAGATCGAAAAGGCAAAATCCAACGCATCGCGGCGGTATCCCGGTCAGCCAGGACGCTGCTCACTGATGGGACCGACTGCTGGCTCATCGACGATCAGACAGATTAGGAAAGACAAAGAGGCGGGCAATTGCCCGCCTCTTACTACATCACCCACTTGAACACGGCGCGGAACAGCCAGACGAAAAAGCCCAGCGTGACCTTAAGCGCCGCCTTGAGGAACCTACCAAGCCTCTTCATCGACGTCACCCCAATCTTCCTTGACCTTGCGGGCACCATCCTCGGCGCCCTCTTCCTTCTCTTGCGCGAGCAGCCTCGCCAGCTCGTCGGGCACGCCCGGGACCTCCGCCCTCCCCAGCGCGCGCTGCAGCTCCTTTATCTGCGACTTCAGCGGTTTTGAGGGAGGACCCACGTGCTCGCGGTAGCAGGCGCCGATCGCGGCCGCGTCGCACAGGTATCCCCGCACCCGGGCGAACGCCTCGTCGCCGTCGAGCAGGACGCGCCGGGCTCGCCCGAGCTCGGCCTCCGAGGCAAGCATGAAGCGCCATCCGCGGGACCTGCGTGCGGCCGGGATGCCGTCCGCGGGCGCGTCGGCGCGCCAGTCGTCGCGCACCTGGTGCCAGTTCGCCGTGAGCCAAAGCCCCTTCTCGGGCACCTCACGCATCTCGAGCTCGAACTCCGTGAGCATGTTCGCGCCGGAGAACGGCGACCCCTCCGTGAACGAGAGCGTGTCGAACAGCGTCGTCCTGCCGCCCTCGTACTCTATCCTCACCATCATCTCCGGCCCCTCTCCCTGCGCTGGTCCTGCTGGGCCCGCTGCCGCTCGGCGGCGAGGATGCGCTGCTGCTCGTCCTCATGCCGGCTGCCGCGCTGGTTGTCGCCGGCTTCGCCGCGCTTGTCGCCGTTCCCGTAGCGGGTCTTGAGGGGCATGAGGCCGTTCTCCGCTATGTAGGCTCGCGCAGCCTCGAGGCGGCGGTACCCCTCGCCGCCCGCCTGGCCGCGGCGCTCGAGCGTCGCCATCCTGAGACCGAACTCCTCGATCGACTCGACGTCGAACTTCGCGCAGGTCTCGAGCGCCGAGGAGAGCCTGCTCAGCTCCGAGAGGTCGTTGAGCTCGAGGGCCCGCTCGGCGGCCTCGCGGATGCGCGCGGTGCTCGCGTCCGTGGGGCGGTAGGCGCCTTCGCGCTCGAACCGCCGGCGGAGCATCTCCTTGCCGTAGACGAACCCCAGGCGCTCGCCGCTGACCTTCTTGGACGGCTCCTCTGCCAGGCTGAACACCCAGTCGTCCCGCCTCGCCTTGGCCGAGTTGTCGGCGACGTGCACGCCCAGGGCGTCGAGGATGCCGAGGAACTCCGCCTCGTCGCGCGCCGTGGTCTTGGCGAGCGCGACGCGGGCGCGGATGTCGCCGACCCACGAGTAGCCGCCAGAGCGCATGATCTCCTTCTCGGCACGGCCCAGGTAGACGCTCCTGCGACTCCTGGGCCCGCCCGCGCCGGCGCGCCCTCGCGCCTTCGACGGCGATTCTGGCGCCCGGTCGTTGGAGAGGCCCGACAGCCCGCGCTCGCGGGCCATGTCCTGAAGGTCTCGGTTGAGGTCCTCGGGGTGCTGGGTCTGCATGCGGTAGCCCGTGCGGAGGTTCGCGTTGTTCACTACGATGTGCGCGTGGGGTATGCCGCGGGCGTTGTCGTCGTGGTAGACGATGGCGATCTCGTGGTCGCCGAAGTGCTTGAGCGCCCACGAGCACGCGAGCTCGCGCAGCGCAGCCAGGTCGATGTCGTCGCCGGGGTCCGGCGAGAGCACGAAGTGCTTGAACGTGCGCGCGGGCTTTCCCCTCCAGGGTGCGTCCGTGCCGAAGGCGGCGCGAGTGGCGTCCATCTCGGCGTCCCAGGCGCAGGCCTCCTTGGCCTCGTCTCCCAGCGCGCCGGCGTCGCGCTCGTCGTAGCTCAGGTTGAACAGGTCGCGCGCGAGGGCGCGGCCTCCCTTCTCGAGGTAGCGGCGGATGCCTCCGGTCGCGCCGTGGCCGCTTATCGGCTTCAGGATCGGCATGGCGACCCCTCCACGAGCGAGTCGGCTCCGATGCGCCCGAGCTCGGCCGCCATCTCGCGGGCCGCGGCGTTCACGTCGGCGAGCTCGCGCTCGATCGTAGGGACGCTCTCCGCCACGAGGTCGCGGTCGACGCGCCCATGGCGGGCGTGGAAGTTGATGAGGTTCATCGCGTGCACGGCCTGGTTGTAGTGGTAGCCCCACTTCGTGAGCTCGCGCGACATCGCCCACAGGGCCCTGCGGTCCACGAGTATGCGGTGCTCGTCTCCCGCGTTGCCCTCCGTCGACAACGGTATGCGCACGAGGTAACGCAGGTACTCCGACTTGCTGAGGCCGGCGCGCTCGCACCGCTCGCAGAGCGCGTCGTAGTCGCCTCCCTCCATGCGGAACGTGACGCGGCGCTCCTTGCCCTTGGCGGCGCCGGCTTCCTCTTCCATGGCGGATTCCTTTCCTCGGGCCCGCCGCGCGGCGGGCGCGTCTCTCTAGGGGCGCGGGGGATCCCCCGCAGGCGGCGGCCCGGCTCGGGCGCCGCCTCTGGGACCGGGCCTCGCGAAAGCGGGCTCCCAAACGGCCCGCGGCATGACGGGTCCGAAGCCGCCCGGTCCCCAAGTGCTATGGACGCCCGACCGAAGTGTCGGACGCCATAGGCTACTTGCTGGATTTCGAGTGTGAGGCCCTTCTTCGAACCTTCTGGGCTCCTGCGCCCGCCTCCGCGTAGGGCGCCGTCATGAGCGCCATCTCCCGCAGCAGCGAGAGGTCGGCCGCGCTCGGGCTCTCGGGCGGGCTCTCGAGGAAGTCGGCGACGAGCCTCGCGGCCTTGGCGATGCGCCCGTCGGGGCCGGCCTGGGCCTTCCCCTCGTTCCTTACGTAGTCGGAGAGCTCCCGCTTGGTGCGCCGCCAGGGCTCCATGGCGGCGTGCATCTCCGCCTGGCGCTCTTTCGGCATGCCTGCGAGCGAGCGCACCGCCTCGGCGCTGAGGTTGCCGCGGTCGGCCTCGGCGGCCCACTCGGGCGAGAGGTCCTCGGCGATCCGGCGGGCCAGCCTCTCCTCGCGCGCGATGGTCTTGCCGGAGACCTTGCGCCCCGTCTGCCGCTCGATGATGGCGGCCTTCACGTCGTCGACGCGCATGCCGGAAAGCGATGGGTCCTCGGAGCGCAGGCGCACGGCGTCGCCCCTGAGCGCCTCGGTCGCGGCGGCGCGCTCGGTCACGGTGAGGGCGCGGGTGAAGTAGTTCGCGGCGTGGAGCAGCGTCACCGCCCGCTCGTCGTCGATGCCCTCTATTACGCGGCAGGGCATCCTCTCGTAGGCGGGGTCGTCCTTCGCGAGCAGAGCGTAGGCTGCCTTGCGGCGGTGCCCGGAGACCATCTGCCACGAGCCGTCGCCGACCTTGCGCACGAGCGGCAGGTCGGTGAGGCCGTCGGCGCGTATGGACTTGGCGAGCTCGGCTATGCCCGCCGGGTCCATGGAGTACGCGGCGTTCGCTGGGTGGTCGGCGATGTCGGCCACCGCTATCTCGGACACCGGGTAGCGCCCGCGGGTGCGCGACGCGCCGTCGAGGAGCCCCGTGATGGTGAAGCCCGCGGCCACCTGGCTAGGCGAGCTCACGGGACACCTCGTCGGCGAGAGCCTCGTAGTCGCGCGCAGGGCGGCTCCCCGGCTCGAAGGCCGCCACCGGCTTCCACTGCCAGCTGCCCTCGCAGACCTTGCTGCTCGCGTGGATGACCGTCTCGAACTGCTCGTCCGGGAAGAACCCGTCGAGCACGGCCGCGCCCGTGGCCTCGGCGTTGGTCATGCGGCCGGGCACGCAGGTGCGGAGAATCTTCCAGCGGGGCGTGGGCATGCGCAGCGCGTCCGCGATGGAGCGCGTTGCCTCCACGGTGAGCGCCGTGCCGCGCATCACGGTGGAGTCGAGCTTCACGGGGATGACGACCATGCCTCCCTCCGCTGCGGCGAGGTAGGCGTTGAAGGCGAGCCTGCGCATCACAGGGCTGCAGTCGATCAGGCAGGCGTCGTAGGAGCCCGAGGCGTCGTCGAGGGCGAACTTGAGGCGCTGCTCGCGCAGGAGCATCTCGTTCTGGTCGACGAGGTCGATGGTCGAGGCCACCACGTCGAGGCCCTCCCCGGCGGCGTAGGCGACCTCCTCCACGGGCGCGCCGCCGTAGAGCAGCTCGACCGAGGTGCGCCGCTCGGAGGCGGCCCGGTCGTAGAGGCCGAAGAAGTCGGTGGCCGACGCCTGCGGGTCGAGGTCGACGAGCAGGGTCCGAAGGCCCCGGGCGGCGAAGATGGCCGCCAGGTTCACGGCGGTCGTCGTCTTGCCGACGCCGCCCTTGTAGTTGGAAATGGCTATCGTGCGCATGGGTCGCGTCCTCTCTAGCGTGGGGCGCGTCTCGCCGCGTTCGGTCCGGCGCGCCCCGAGTCTCGGAGCGTCGGGACAAAACCGTACGGATTTGTCCGACAAGCGGAGTGTACCACGAAAACGTACGGATATGTACGCTTTCGTGGTACAGGGGTCGGGTTTCGGGAAAGCCCGGCCCCGGGAGCCCGGGGCCGGGCGCGCCGCCTAGGAGAGCGGCTCCATCTCGCCGAAGCAGTTGACGTGATATCTGTAGGTTGTTTTGTTCATGACGTTCACCTTATCTTTCTGATTCATATGCCCAGCTCAGGGCATGCTTCAAACGTGTTTTTATTAATACTTTCGAGCGGTGGCTCCCGCTCTTATCTTCTAGATTGTGTCCGAGGCGCAAGGCCGCGGTCACCCAGCTCCAACCTGGGCAAACGGACGGGCCAGCGTCGAAGACACCCGTACGACAGGAAGGAGCAACATGGAGTTGCACACAGTCGCCGTGCACGGAAGCCCGCGCGTCATCCTCTTGGACGACCGCATGGCCCCCGTGCGGCCCGTCTTCAGGTACCTCGAGTTCCTGAGGCTGAAGAACCGGGCACCCAGCACTCTCGCGTCCTACGCCCAGGACCTCAAAACCTACTGGGTCTTCCTTTCCCAGAAGGGCTACGCCTACGACGAGGCAACCCCCGCCACCATCAACGAGTACAAGGCCTATTTGCAGTCAAATGACCCCGACGCCCTCGTCCTCTACCTGGAGAGCGTGCGCTGCGGGTCGACCATCAACAGGATGCTCAGCACGCTCAAGGGCTTCTACGGCTGGTGCGAGCTACTGGGGGCCGTCGAACTCAACCCCGTTCTCTCCCAGGCGGTGGCTATGCCGCCCGGCATGCACAAGGGCATGCTCCACCACGCTCGCAGAGACAGCAGGACCGTCCAGGGCGTCTTCAAGGTCAAAGAGAGCCCCAGGCGCGTCCGCATCGTCACCGACGAGGAGATGTCCGCAATACTGGACGCCGCCAATAGCGAACGCGACAAGCTCCTGCTCTCACTGCTGTACATGACCGGCGCCAGGATCCAGGAGGCCCTCGACCTCCAGATCGGCTCCATACCCATTCCCGACCAGTTCGCCCCCGTCTCCGTTGTAGAAAACATCAAGTCAAAGGGGAAGCGGCGCGACCTGTACGTCCCGCTCAGGTGCCTGGAGCTCATCGACGCCTACATAATCGGCGGGAGAGCCGACATCGCTACCGACCACGACTTCCTGTTCGTGGCCGACCACGGGCCGTGGCGCGGGCGCAAGCTTACCTACAACGCCGCCTACGACTCCCTGACCCGCATACGCGAGAAGACGGGCATATCGTTCGGCTTCCACGATCTGAGGCACACGTTCAACACGAACCTAGCCGAGGCGGGCGTCGACGTTGCGGTGAGGCAGCTCCTCTTGGGGCATGCCCACGCGTCCACCACCGATCGCTACACCCACCTCTCCAGCAAGCGCGCCTGCGAGGCGTTGGAATCCTACTGGGAGAGGAGCGTGATGTCATGCCCGCAGAGCTGACCCCCTCGAGGACCAGGCCGAGGAGCGGCCAATGGGTTCTCGTCGAGACGAGGCAGGAATCCGCGTCCTGCGGCAAGAGGTTCGGGTTCACCCTTGACCAGCTGCCCGACCAGGTCAGGCGCGCCGTCGGAGACTATGCATGGGCGTGTTACACGGCCAGGACCGTGAGCGCGAGAAGCGTAGCCACTCACTGCAGGAACGCCCGCTACTTCGCAGACTACCTGAAGTTGAGCGGCGTCGACGACCTGCGCGACCTAACCCCCCAGCTAATGGATGGCTTCCGCTCTTACCTTGCGTCAGCGATTTCCTACAGGGAGGGCAGGCCCCTGGGCTACAGGAGCCAATACAGTATATTCAAGGACATCAGGAGCATCGTCTGCTGGCTCCAGGTGAACAGGCCCGAGAGCATCGCGCAGACGGCCCTGTACGAGGGAGGCGAGTACCTCGGAATAAACCAGCCGACAGACATCGCCTATCTATCGGACGACGTCGTCTCCCAGGTCAACGCGGCACTGCCAAACGAAGACAACGAGATACTGCGCAACGCCATCCTCATCCTGGAGAGCACGGGCATGCGCGCCAGCGAGCTCGAGAACCTCAAGGTCGACTGCGTGAGGAAACACCCCGTAAACGGCCACATGATCGAGTGGTTCGACCTCAAGAACGGCGTCCAGAGGAAGCCGATCCCGGCGTCCCCGCAGTGTGTCGCGGCCGTCTCCCGGATCACCGAGCTGACCGAGGAGGCCCGCAGGGAGATGCCGGAGAAGGACCGTGGCTTCCTAATGGTCTTCAAGGACCCCCACCGCTCGTACGCATGCAAGCGCATACGATCCCATCTCATGAGGGCCTGGCTCAAGAAGTTCGCGGAGAGGCACGAGATCAGGGAGCAAGACGGCAGCATCGCCAGCCTCACCGTTCACTCCTTCAGACGCACGCTCGCCACCGACATGGTTTCCAAGGGTGTCGACCTAGTCGTCGTGAAGGAGGTTATGGGCCACGCCTTCGCCTCCACCACCAAGGGCTACTACGCCAAAGTGAAGGACCCCGCCATGGCGAAGGCCTTCTCCGGGCTGCGGCCGGTGGGCGCGAGGCCGACCGATGCCCTGACGGTGGAAGAGCGTGCGTGGCTCGCCGAGAACGGCGACATGAAGGCCCTCCTCTCGGATGGGTACTGCGCGAAGCCGTTTAGCGACGGCGAGGTCTGCAGCAGGCTCATGCGGTCAGGCCAATGCCTAACCTGCGCGAGGTTCGTTACCACGCCGGAGTTTCTGGATGCCCACAGGGAGCGGTTGGCCGGCATTAGGGCCGACATGGAAGCGGGCGCCGCCTACGGCGAGCACTACCGCCAGCACCTCCAGGCGACAGCCGATCTGCTAGAGGCCCTGATAAGGCAACTGGAGGCGATGTAGATGGAAGCCATCGCAATTGACATCCTGGCGGTGCAGAAGAACGAGCGGGCCTCGACCGAGTGGAACCCGGAGGTCGGGAGATCGCGGTTTCGCGACGACGTATGGGACCTGACGGACCTTACGCCCGACTGGGTCCAAGACCATCGCAGGAAGATAGACTTCACCGCCGTTGCCGAGCCCGGGCTCCGGGAAGTATGGCGGCACTACGCCTACTGGAAGCTCGGACGCGTCAAGGCATCGACCGTAACGTCGATGAGGAGCAACATCTTGAGACTCTTCGGATACTGCACCGTGATGGGTGCGGATAGGCTATCGGACCTCGACGAGCAGGACATACTTGGCCTGCCCCTCTGGCTTTCCTCCTGCGGAATCGAGCCAGCCACCCAGGTTCACGTTCTCCAAGTGGCAGACGAGATCATAAGAATCGGCCAGTTGCGGGGCTGGGACGTTCCCGAAAGTGTCAACATGGCCGCAGTAAAGGCCCGGCCCGAGTGGCCAAAGGGGGACCCGCCCCACAAGAAGACCAAGGTGATACCGGACGACACCATGGAGCGCGTCCTCGAGTGCGCCCTCATGGAGGAAGACACGATAAACAAATCCTTGATAATCATCCTCAGCCAGACAGGGCTAAGAGCCAGCGAGGTCGTCACGATAGAGAGGGGCTGCATAGAGCAGGCGCCCGCCGGTATGCACACCATGGAGGTGTTGATCTCAAAGACCGTCAAGCAGGGCCCAACTCCGCACAGGATACTGGTCAACAGCCTTGTCGTCGACGCGGTGAGGGAGCTCGAGAAGCGAAATCCCGCTTCCAAGGGCCCGCTGTTCGTGCGTCCCGTCAGGGGCAAGGTAAAGAGAATGACGGCGTCCGACGTCGCGAACAGGTTGAAGAGCTTCTGCCTGCGCTGGTCGATAACCGATGCCGACGGCAAGCCCGCCATACACCCCCACATGTTCAGGACCACGTTCGTGCGGTCGCTGGTCATGCAGGGCATCCCTCTGGCGTTCATCATGGAACACTACGCCCACGTCTCCATAGACATGACGGCGCACTACCTTCAGCTCAGCCGAGAGGACCTGCGCAGCGCATGGGGCAAAGCGATACTGTCGCCCGACTCCACGATTGCTGGCAAGCGGGCGAAGCAGATAAGGGCCACGGTGGCCAAAGAGCTCAAGGCCAGGGCCGAGGAGAGCGTCGAGGACGTCATTGCCTCCCTTGCGGACTCCATGAGCTTTAACCCGCTGCCGACGGGCGTTTGCCTATACGACCTGCGCCGCGGCCCCTGCTCGAAGGGCGAGAGCTGCTTTTTCTACAATTGTCCGAACTACGTGACCGAGAAGCGCTTCTACCCCGTCCTCAAGCGAGAACTCGACCTCATCGAAGAGGAGATGTCTCGCCTGAAGGCGCTGGGGCGGGAACGCGAATGGCAACGCCAGTACGCGAAGCGCGCTCATCTTGAGCCCCTCGTCAGAGATTTGGAGGAGCAGATCGATGAGCAATAGAAACACCGAGGGCATCAGGGCGCACGCTGCATCGAGGGCCGAAGAGACCAGGGCCAGAGCCGAAGCCGCCATAGAGACCCTCAAAGGTCGTGGCGAGAGGATAACCTTTGCCGCCGTTGCCAGGGAGTCGGGCCTGAGCAGGTCGTCTTTGTACAGCAATGATTATGTCAAGGTGCGTATCCAGAGTCTTAAGGCACTCGAAGCCGCCCCCGACCGAGCATCAGAGAAATCCCGAGGAGACGGTTCACGGCGGCTGACCGAGCTCGCGGACAGAGTCAGAGAGCTGGAGGAGCAGAAGCTGATGCTCGTGGCTCAGCTGGCCGAGATGGAGCTTCTCAGGATGGAGAACGAGGAGCTCAAGCGAGTTGCGAAATCGAGGTCGACTCCACAGGCCCCGAATGTGACCATAATGCGCTAGGGTGGCACGTGCTGGACGCTTTCGAGCGTCCAGCACGTGTTTGCGCAAATGGCAAACGTCTTAGACACATGAACCCCAAGCGTTGACGTGGTGGCGCAGGAGCGCTCGGTTCTCCTTGACGACCATCATCGCCACCTCGTCGAAGCGGACCGGGGTGT
>USFU01000004.1 GCA_900554135.1 uncultured Collinsella sp.
ACGGCCACGGCGGAGGTGAGCGCCTCGTTTATGCTGCCGGTCAGTGCCATCCACACCGCAAAGGTCACGGCCGAGATTACAAACACCACGGGCACAAACACGCCGGCGACCTTGTCGGCCAGGCGGGCGATGGGCGCCTTGGTGGCGTTGGCGTCCTCGACGAGCTGGATGATCTTGGCGAGCGACGTGTCGGCGCCCACGCGCGTGGCACGGAAGGTAAACGATCCGGTGCGGTTGACCGTGGCGGCGTTGACGGTGTCGCCGGCGGTCTTTTCCGCGGGGATGGACTCGCCGGTGAGCGCACTCTCGTCCACGGCCGAGCTGCCCTCGAGTACCACGCCGTCGACGGGGATAGACTCGCCGGGGCGCACGCGCAGCACCTGGCCGGGTAGGATGCTGTCGACGTCGACGGTGGTCTCGGTGCCGTCATCGGCAACGACGGTCGCGGTCTTGGGCGCCAGGTCGATGAGCGCCTCGATGGCGCCGCCGGTCTTGGATTTGCTGCGCGTCTCGAGGTATTTGCCCACGGTGACGAGCGACAGAATCGTGCCGGCACTCTCAAAATACAGGTTGTCCATGCTCGTCATCATGGCCTCGTGCACCTGACCTGCGGCTAGCTGATCGGCCATGATGAACATGGCGTAGAGCGACCAGGCGATCGACGCGGTGGCGCCGACGGCGATGAGGGCGTCCATGGTGGGTGCGCCGTGCACGAGCGACTTGAAGCCGTTGATAAAGTACGCGTCGTTGACGTAGACGATGGGGATGAGCAAGACGAGCTCGGTGAGGGCGAGCGTCATGCTGTGGATGTGGTCCGTGAAGATGCCGGGCAGCGGCCAGCCGAGCATGTGCCCCATGCCTATGTAGAACAGCGGAATGAGAAAGATGATTGAGATGATGAGACGGGTGCGCATGGCGGAGGCGGTGGCTTCTAGCTTTTTGGTCGGCGACTCCATATGGGTGGCACCGGACCTGGCTTGTGCGCTGCCGTTTGGGGCGGCATCGGTGCGCATGCTGACGGGCGAGGCCGAGTAGCCCGCGCGATCGACGGCGGTGCAGATATCGTCGGGGGAGACCTGCGCGGGGTCGTAGTCGACCATCATGGAACCGGCGAGCAGGTTGACCGCGACGCTTTGGACGCCGTCGAGCTTGCTGACGGCGCGGTCCACATGCGCCTGGCAAGCGGCGCACGTCATGCCGCCCACGTCAAACTTATCTTGAGCCATGGCTTCTCCTTTCTGTAGTTCGGTGTTGTAATTGTTAACCTGCCGATACTATACACCCATACCCCCTGGGGGTGTACAATACAGAAAGAAATGTATGACATTCCGATTCAGATGAGGGTGGCTGCCGGGTTGGTGCACCATCCCCGCCCTTCGTCTCGATCTGTAACATCTAGCCCCAGTTTTGCCGGGTTACTGTTACAGATTGAGACAAACAATTCGGCGGGTGCTTAACATCTCAATCTGTAACATCTAGCGGGGAAAATGACCTCTAACTGTTACAGATCGAGATGTTGTTTTGTGAGGTTTGGGTTTGTCTCAATCTGTAACAGTTAGGCCGGTTTTTGGGTTCTAGATGTTACAGGTCGAGACGAACCTTCAGCAAAAATCTTAATGTCTCAATCTGTAACAACTAGACCTGTTTTTACCGAGTGGTTGCTACAGATCGAGACAAACGCCGGGGCCGGAAGCTCCGCCGCGGCAAGATACCCGCCCCCTAGATACAGAATCCAGGAATCACGCAGGTCCGCTTGTTGGGCTTGCTCGCAGGGGTGGCGTACGTAAAGACGTCGCCATCGTGTCCCACGCGGTTCATGTAGAGCGCGCCTTCGCTCTCCGATGTGTCGGGACTCGCTGTTCGTTCCCACCAACAGGCGTCCTTGCCCTTCCACTGGCGAACCAACGTCTCGTTCGTGGTATACGGACTTACCTTGAGCTCGCGGAAGAGCTGATATTCCTTGCCCTCGCCGTTGTAGATATCTGCCAGGTAGTGATAGTCCTCGGTAAATGACTCGGGTGGCTGATTGCCGCAGAGCTCGACCATGGCGGGAAGCCAAAGGGTCGCGGGCAGCTCGCTCAGACACGATGCGCTTCTGGCGGCGCCAACGTTATTCGAGATCTTTTTGACGTCTTTAATATATGCGCGCAGCTCGTTGGGCAGCAGTTTAAGGCCGTCGTTGTCGAGCCATTCCCGCAGCTCGCAATCTGCCCAGCCGGCGCTCAGCGGTTGGGCCGCGGCGTCGCGTTCGGCAATGCCGGCATCGAACATAAACGTCAGTCCGGCCTTGCCCGTCCCGTCTAGAAGCTCGTCGTGGCGGATGCCCACGAGTTGTGCGCCGACTTCCAGCCCGTTGGTGAGCGTGACGCGCTTGGTGCATGGATAGGGGATATGACCGTCATCGTCGAGCAGGTGATAGCGCTTGGCGATCTTGCGGGCTTCGGCGTTGCTCCTCGCAGCCTTGATCTTAAGCGAAATCTCCTGCAGCTGATCCCAAGTGTAGTCGTCAAGGGAGCTGCGGATGCCGTCGAGGTAGTCGGGAATGCCGAAGCCGTGAGTGGCGGCGCCAATGGCTCCGAGTCCTGCGACGACTGCGACGACGCCGCCGATAATAAACCGGCGGCGGGTCATGGCATCGCGGCGGGCCTGCTCCAAAAGCGCTCGGGCACGGTCACCGGCGACGTCGACCTTAAGGTGCGCGCCGGCATCGATGTTGATGGGCTGGTGCGAGAGACCCGGCGTGCTTGCGGCCGATTCGTCCAGGTCGGGAGCGAATGCCAGCAAACCCTCGTAGAACTCGCGCTCGCTGGGGCGCGATACCTGGTCGGTCACGAGGCAGGACATGATGAGGTCGGCAAACGCCTGGTCATCACCCTTGTGGGCGACGAGCGGCTCGGGCTCGTTTTGCGTTTTGAGCAGGTAGTACGAGCTGACTTCATGCGCTTGATGCCTAGCCGCCCTAAAGGGGGTGTGCCCGCTGTAGAGCTCGTAGAGGATGCTCGCGATGGCGTACACGTCGACGGCAGGCGAGCGACGCAGCTCGGCAATGTTGGGGATATCGCGAGTGAGCATTTCGGGCGCGGCGTATGCCGGCGTGGCATAGCGCCAAATGTCGGCGCGCTGCGTGAGCGTGTCGCTGCCCAGAGCCGGGACCGAGGAGCCCATATCGACCAGACACGGCTTAAACGCCAGAGCCTGCACCTGCTCGTCGATGCCAAGCTCGTTGGTGCGGAACATGATGTTCGCGGGCGACAGGTCGCGGTGCACAAGCGGCGTCTCGAGGTTTTGGGTCGACAGCAGCGTGCCCAGGACAGCGCAGCCTACCGATGCGGTGGCGGCACAAGTCACGCCCTCGCCGTCGTGCGGCAACATACTGGTCACTTTGTCGAGCGACGTACCCTCGATCCACTCCATAAGGATGAGCGGTTCGCCCTGGCACGTGCCATAGCCGTAGACGTGGGGAAATCCGCGCAAGTGCGACACGCGGCAGAGGTTTCGGTATTCCTCAAAAAGCGCGGCGGTGTTTGCCAGATGCATGGCGGATTCGTCTGCCGTACGCGACGGGGTATTGGTTCCCAGCGCACGCATGAGCGTGTTGTCCGCGAGCACTTTGACGGCGAATCGCTCGTTTGAGGTGTTATGCGCCTGCAGCACAAGGCCCGTGTTGCCGTGCGAGGAACGGTCGGCTTTGACGATGAGCGTCATAAAGCGGCGTTTGGCGAGCTCCTCGTCGGCGGGATTGACGGGGGCGGCGGTGTCGAACGACTCGAGCTGAAAGAGGACCGTCGTCGAATCGGGCTGCGGAGTGGTATTTGCCATGGTGACCTTACCTTGTGGTGTCGCGGGCGCGGGCGCACCGCTTCTTACCAAATAGACGTTGTGCCCGGTACGCCACGTACGGCGCCGGGCACAATGCTAAATTGCGAGTTTCATAACCAAAAAACGGGTCGTGGCACCCAAACAAATAGTGTCGCTGTGCCACAGAGGAACGGGCGGGTATTCGACGCCGGGTCTGCGTGTATGGCGCGGAGGCTCGACCACGTGCTGGGACATATCCGCGCCCGAGATGAGCACGGTACCGTTGGTGGAACCCAGGCCCTGCACGTACCAGTAACCGTCCTTGGCAAAAACGCGTGCGTGTCGGCGCGAGACATCGCGGTCGACATCGGTGATGGCACCGGTGCCCGTGGCGAGCGAACCGATTACGGTACCGCCCTCGCCCTCGTTGAGCGGGTACAGCGGAGGCTTGGCGGCGTTACCCACAATGCGGATAAGGCCCAGGCGCTCGGCATGCTTGACCTCGGGCTCGACGGCGGCGGTAAAGCCTTCGCCTACGCTGAGCTCGGTGGTGGAGAAGTGCCCGCCCATCTTGTCGGCGATGAGCGTCTCGGTCACCTGCACGGCGGCTTGCGGATCGCACAGGCAGCCGCAGGCCACAAACAGTGTGACGAGAGGCAGGGCGCAATCGGCGGCGGTGGTGCCGGGCGCGGCGATACGATCGCAGGCGTTGCGGTAGATGCGGTCGTCGAGTCCGTAGGCGCTCAGCGACTCGCGCATGGCGTCGGCAGCCTCGCCGCTATAGTGCTCTGCCACCATGGCGCGAGCCATCTCGCTGCCACCGAGGTTGGAGATCAGGCGAGCGGTGATGTTTTGGGCCGTCTGGGTAATATCGGCAAACAGCTCGGGGCGCGGACGCTCGACGGGGGCGTGAACAACCTCGCGCGATAGGAACGTTCGCTCGTCCACACGGTCGCGTGGTGCTTTGCCACCGGCCATAGGGGTGGAGCGCAGCAGCATCCAAGCGGTATCACGATTGGTGATTCCGCCGAACTTGCGCAGATCGTCGAACATGACGGAGCGCGGTGTCTCTCGATCCATTGGTCCCCTCCTTGCGGTCGCAGCACGCAGACCGAACTTGCATGCAGTTTGACAGTCCAATCTACTATATCCGATTGGGCGGACTAAAACATGCACGTCAACGCCGTCTTTACATTGCTATAAACGGGCTGGGGCGCTGGCGCTAGATGATCGCGTCGAATTTGGGCATAACGCGCCAGTCGCCGGCGTCGTCGAGCACGCCCCATTTGCCGCTCTCGTTGTCCTGTACAGGCAAAAAGACGTCGGTGGAGGTGTAGAAGATGTCGCCCATGGCACGGAACTTGGGCTCGACCTGCCAAGCGCCGCTCACCGTCGAGCAGCCCCAAAGACCAGTCGCCTGGTCCTTGACGGGCGCCCAGCCGTTGGCGAACTCGCGTGCCTCGGCAAAGGTGGCAGAGAATGCGCGCGTGCCGTCGGGCAGAATATAGCCCCACGAGCCGTCATCGAACTGCACGGCGGCGCGATTGCTGGCAAAGCGGCGTGCGGATTTAAACTGCGGCTCGATTTTCCACTGGCCGTAGCCGTTGATGTAGCCCCAGGTGGTGCCGTCCTGCGTCGCTGGCCCCAGGCCGTTTGCCGAATCCCAGCCGCCCAGGCCCCTAAAGGTCGGCGGCACGTCGTTGCGCTTGCCGGTCTTGATGTAGATGTAGCCCCAGCTGTCCTCTTCGTTGCTGGAGCGGTAGGGGACAAAGTTGCCCAGTACCATATCGCCCATGGCGTAGTACTTGGCCTCGACGATCCACTTTCCCTGGCGGTTGAGCACGCCCCAAAAGCTGGTCTGTGCATCTTGGGCGACAGCACCGTAGTCGTTGAAGGGCCGGGTGTCCGAGAACTGCGGCTCGATGGCCCAGTTGCCGTCCTGGTCGATATAGCCCCACATGCCAGTGGCGGAATCGAGCGCGGCGGCAAGCCCGGCACCGTAAAGCCGCATGTCGCTGTAAGTCGGTTTGACCTTCCAGGCGCCGGTGTCGTTGATCAGGCCCCATTTGCCGTCGCTTTGGGCGGCATAGCGCATCTCCACGCTTATGGTGTTGGACGACGTTGCGGAGGTGTCGGAGCTGTCCGAAGCGTCGGAGTCGCTGTCTTTTTTGCTTTTGGACGAGCTGTCGTCGCTTTTGGCGTCTGCCGCAACCGCGGTGTCGTTGCCGTTGTGTAGGTTACGCGACAGCAGGTAGGCGCCGCCACCGACAAGCGCTGTAAAGGCGAGGCCCCCCGCTGCGAGAAAAGCGCGGCGCGAGACGGACGTTGCCGCCGCAGCCGTCGTAGTGGCTGCGGACGCTGTCGAGGAAAGGCCGGCAGAGGCGACGGAACCAGCGGAGCCAGCGGATGCAGAAGGGCCTGCCGCTGCGCCGCCAAAGATCGCGTTTTGTGCGACGGGCGCGGCGGTGCCTGCCGCGGGCGCCGCGGGTGCGTGCATGCTCGGCGTTGCGGACGTTGCCGAGGCGGCGGGCATGGATGCCGCAGTCGACACGGCGGCATCGGCGCCATAGGCGGCCCGGGGCGCCTCGAGCACAACCGGTACGGGCAGATAGGGTGCGTGGTCCCGATGCCCTTGGTCCAACGGGGCATCTTCGGCAGCGGCATCAGACGCGGCTGCAAACGGGTCAACCGGAGCGGCAACGTCGTTGTCGTCCAGCGGAAACATGACCGGCTGCGCGGTGTCGAACGTGGCCGGTACGGGCTCGTCGACGCTTGTCCCCGGGCCGATATAGGTCGTCTGGGCGTCCATGACCCTGCTGCCCCAGACCGGCTCGGGTGTGGGCCAATCGCCCAGTTCGCTCGATTGCCAACGGCGCAGCAGGTCGAGCATCTGCTCGACGGAGGGACGCCGCTCCTGATCGACGGCGAGTCCCGCCACGATAATGCTGACGAGCGCCTCGTCGGCGGCCGTGCGGGCCTGCGGTATTTCAAAGGCCGTTTCGGTTTTGACACGGTAGGGAGATGCGGTGCCCAGCGCCTGCAGGTTAAACGGAGTGTGTCCGCAATACAGCTCGTAGAGCACGCTCGAGAGCGCGTAGATGTCAACCGTGGGGCTCAAGCGCCTGGTCTCGATACCCGCGATGTCGTGGGTGAGCATCTCGGGCGGCGCGTACTCGGGCGTGCCGCCGCGCCAGACGTCGGCGCGCACGGTAAACGTGGGGTCGATGGGATTGAGCGCCGTGGAGCTGCCAAAGTCGATGAGGCGGATGTCGAAGTCGAGCGTCGCGATCTGGTCTTGGAGCGAGCGCTCGCTCGTGGCGACCATGATGTTGCGCGGCGAGATATCGCGGTGCGCAACGCCCGTGTCCAGGTGCCGTACGTTATTGAGAATGGAGAGCACGGCCACGCCGATGGCCGCTACCGCATCGCCGCGCACACCGCCGTCCTCGTGGGGGAGCTGCGGGGTAATGTGCTTGAGCGTGGAGCCTTCGACCCATTCCATAACGATGAGCGGCTCGCCGTTGCTGGTGCCATAGCCGTATACGCGTGGAAAGCCCTTAAGGTGCGAGACCGTGAGCTGGTTGCGATATTCCTCGAACAGCACGGCGCGCATGCCGGCGGCGATGCGTTCGTCCGTGGTGTCGTTCACGTGCAGGCGCTTGATGGCAAAGATCTCGCCGGCGGTGTTGGTGGCACGCTGGACTACGCCCGTGCCGCCCTGGCCGGCCTCGCTTTGGACGAGGAACATCGAGAAGCGGCGGCGCGATTCGTCGCGCTTGGCGGGATCAAAGGCAACCGCGGGCTCAAACGTGTCGAGCACGATGAGCTCCTGCTGTCCTTGATTGTCCATCTTCGCCCCCTTGAGTGTCGGTCGTGATGAGGCGCGGGCGGCGACGGCGCAATTGCCGTCCGCTTTCGCGCGCAATGTCCAATAATATGGCTAGTTTCTCTCATTCGCGGTTGCGGCGCTGTTGAAAAACACCGTTTTGCGTGCAGACGTGCTGCCGCTGTGCGATGATGGGCGCATTTGAGAGGGGCCCACCGCGCCCTTATACCTAGACGAGAAAGGACCCACCATGGGTTTTCTTGATGAGATGCAGGCATCGCTCGATCGTACGGCTTCGGATGCCAACCGTGCCCTGCAGGTTAACAGGATCAAGAGCCAGATGAATGACGCCCTTAAGCGCCGCCAGCAGCTTGCCGGCCAGCTGGGTGCCAGCCTGTACGAGGCGACCAAGGACAACGCCGAGCTGCGTCAGGGCCGCGAGGAGCTTTTTGACGGCATCGCCGCAATCGACAACGAGCGTGCTCAGCTTCAGGCCCAGATCGACGAGCTCGAGCGCCAAGCGCAGGCGGCGGCCTATGCTTCTGCATTCATCGATTGCCCGTTTTGCCACAACCGCCTGCAGCGGTCCGTCATGTTTTGCTCGGGTTGCGGTAAGTCGATGGCCGAGATCCAGGCCGAGCTGGCTCGCCAGGCTCAGGCGGCTCCCGTGCCGGTCGAGGCCCAGGTTGCCCCTGCTGACGGTGCTGCCACGCGCCCCTCGTGTGGCGCTCCCATCCAGGCGGGTCACGCCTTCTGCATGAATTGTGGCCACAAGTTGGCGTAATCGGCAGTGTCTGACCGCGGCTTAGACAGTCGGGGACGATACCTCAAAAACTTTTTCATGTTGCGCAACAAGTTTGCGCACTGAGCGGTGAATATGGTCGTGCGGGCCCCAAAGGTCCGCACGACTTGTTGTTTGACCCCAAGGAGGTACCCGATATGTTCTGTCCCGGTTGTGGCGCCAAGATCGACGACGGCGCTCGTTTCTGCCCTGTTTGCGGCCAACAGATCCAGGCGGCGACCGCTGCCCCGGCTCAGCCCGCCCCCGCGGCTCAGCCCGTACCTGCCGCTCAGCCCCAGCCCGGCCCCGCCTTTGCCGCGGCGCCTGCCATGCATGCGGCTGCCCCCGCCTCTGCCGTGCATCCGGCCCTGTCCATCGCCCGCATCATCCCTTGCGCTCTTGCGGTGGTCGCGATCGTCCTCTCCTTTATGCCGTGGTTTAGCATCTCGCCCACGGTGGTGCAGGCATCGAGCTACGCGAGCCAGGGTGCCAATTTCCTAAGCCAACTTGCCGGCCAGAACACCGACTATTCGTCGAGCCTGGGTTTTGACGAGAGCTACAACGTCTGGAGCCTGGGCAAGGCCGGCGAGGTCGCCGTTACCTACCAGAGCATGTACGACTCGGCGTCCGACCTCGCCAGCTCGCTGAGCAGCTCCTACTACGATGACTATTCCGACTCGGGCCACGGTCGTGCCGTGAGCATCGCTAATCCCAACTACGGCAAGGTTTCCTCCGGCGGTGTCTCCTTTATCTCGATGGCCGTTACCGCCTTTTGGGCCCTCGGCATGCTCGCCTCGATCGCCGGCATCGTGCTCTACCTCACCCAGGGCCTCAAGGTCGTGCTTCCCGCTGGCTGTGGCCTCATGGTGCTCTCGGTGCTGGCCTTTGAGCTGCTGTACGCCAACATGATGAGTGCTATTGGTTCTGCGGCGATCACCCCCATCTTTACGGCGCTGTTTGCCATTGCCGCCGCCGCGCTCACCTTTGTGCTGCGCGAGCAGACTGTTCCGTCGGCTCACTAGAAAACCGGCGCTCAATACGACCGATTCGTGACCCATGGCGGCCGAGGACAACATCCCCGGCCGCTTTTCTTTTTCGTCTTTACCCTCGCTCAGCAGGCAAAACAAAAAAATTTGCGATGAGAGGCAATGTTGCGCAACAACTTTTTGATTTTTGCCCTCATGGTATTGGTAGCAAAGAAAGGCAGGTGCTTACCAAGATGGATCAGACGACCGATAAGAAGAACGTCGCGGCGGCCCCGATCGACGCCAAGGTCGACATGGTTGCCAGGCTCGCCGGCGTCGACGGGCTCAAGCTCGTCTCGAGCGCGGCGGGCGGCACGCAGGTCTTTGTCGGTTCCTGCACGGCTGACGGGCTGCGTGGCACCTCGTGCTCGCTCAAGCTCATCCGCGGCGACATCGATCACCTGCGTCGCCAGGGCGACTTCTTCTGTCGCGTCTCGGACACGCAGGCCGATGCCGGCGGTACCCTCACGCCCTCCTCGCATGGCTTGGCGCGCGTGCTCTTCCACGAGCTCGTCGCCCTGCCCGGGGATGACGCCGTGTTGGCCGTGGTGACCGTCATGGTTCCGGGCGTGTCGTTTGCCGACGTGGTGCGCACCTGCGCCACGGGCGTGCGCACCCTCTCGTTTGCGCAGTCGCTTTTGCTCGTGTCCTCGTGCTTTAAGGCGCTTGCCCAGGCACAGGCCGCCTTTGGCGGGACGTTTGTCCATCAGGACCTTAAGCCCTCCAACATCGTGTTCGAGAGCGACCCCTTTGATCTGGCGCCCGACCTTTTGGGGGATATCCCCCGGGCCGCCCTCATCGATCTGGACTTTTCGTTTTTGGCCGAGGAGGGGGCGTATCGCGCCCGCCCGCATGGAACGCCGGGCTATCTGGCACCCGAGCTGCTGCTGGGGGAGGCCGATGGGGCACGCTACGCTGTGCCCGCGTCCGATGTGTTCTCGCTGGGCGTCCTTGCCCACGAGGCGCTCTGCGGCAGCCTGCCGTACCTGCCGGGTGCACCCGACGTCGGTGGCTCCGGCAGCGCGTGGCGGGATTTCCTCGGGGCTTGCCGAGACACGGGCGCCGAAGCCATTGCGGTGGATGAGGGCCTGCCGGCGGACGTGCGCGCCGCCATCGCGGCGTGCCTGGCCAGCGACCCCGACGCTCGTCCAAAGGCGGCTCAGATGGCCCGCGTGTTCGACGACCTAGCTCGCCGCCACGTGCAGCTTAAGGGCGACTTTATTGGCGATCGGCACGTGATGGATGTGGTGACGCCCGTCACGCTGCTGTAATGCCGCCCGCACCGGCGGCGATGTTGAGTTACTGGACTGTTCCCGAGGTGTTGCGCAACAGCGCGGGAATGCGGTGGCCCCTAAAGTTTGGGGTACCGGGGAGTTAGGAAAGGGGGCCTCATGGCGAGCTCCTCTCAGGTTTGCGATTGCGTTCACGAGCATGGTTGGGACAGTGCGTTCTACCGTTTTGCAGAGACCATCAGAGACCTGACGTGCGGCGGCTGCAACCACAAGCACATCTACGCGCTCGTGGGCACCCGTGGCAGGTATATCAACCACAGCAACCCGGTCGTTCGTAAGCGTACGGCCGCGGCACTGTCCCGCCTGATGCATTCGAGCCGCTATGCAGCCGATATGCAGCAGGGCTATGCCGACGACAGCTCGGTGTTCTCCAAGGCCGCGACTTCGTTGATCGAGATGCTGCACGAGACGACCAAACTGGACGATGCGGAGCTGTTTGACTACGCGCTCCACACCTCGTGGCCCGAGCTGCTGCGCGGACTGGAAAGCGAGCGTCGCGCCGGCCGCGAGGTCGATCCGCTGCGCATGGCCTGCGAGTCGCGCGAGGTGGTGCGCTGGGGCGAGCAACAGGCCGCTTGCGATCGTGCCCCGCTTGCCGAGCTCTTCGCTGCCTGCTTTCGCACCATGGCCTTTGGCTGCCTGGACGATCGCTTCGCCCGCACGCTTTGTTCTCGTACGCCTGCGGAGTCCGATGGCTCGCCGGCGGCGTGCGGCGAGCGCGTGCCCGAGGGCGCTTGCCTGGTGCGCACCACGGTCGGAGACGAACCGTGTATCTCGGGCGTGTGGTGCGTGGATGCCGACCGGCCCTTTTCGATCGGGCGCTTTAGCAGCTGCGACGCGATCGAGGCCGACCCGGTGGTCTCGCGTCTGCACTGTCGTGTGTTCATGCTCGACGGCACCTGGTTTTTGGAGGATGGCGGAAGCACTCACGGCACACGCGTCTTGCGCGGTGCGGATGATGCCCTTTCCTGCGTTTTCGACAGCGGGGGAGAGAAGGGCCCCCGGGCCTTTCCGCTCGAATTCGGCGACCGCATTGTGCTCGCCGGCCGAATTACCTATTGGTTTTGCGCGCGCGACGCGCATGTTCTGACGATTGGTTAGCCAAATGGAAAAACGAGTTATTCAGCAGCGTGACGGTTCTATGGCACTCGGCTACGTGGTCGCCGACCAGCGTCAGCTCGACAAGCGTCTCTATGAAGCTGTAACCGGCGGCGTCGTGCCCTACCTGCTGCCCGGCGCGCTTATGCGCTACCCCGATGGCGTGCTCGAGATGCGCTATCGCATTGCCGGCGAGACCTTGGAGCAGCGTCTGGCGCGTCCCTTTGACGGTGCCGAGACCTGTGAGCTGCTCGATAGCATCTCCAGCGCGCTTGACGCTTTGGTTGCAGGCCAGATGCCGCTTATGAACCTGCGCTTTGCCGCCGACGAGGTGGTTATGGACGCCGCCGGCACCGGATGCCGCTTTGTGTTTTTGCCCATGACCGGCATCAAGCCCAACCTGGACGGTGCCCGCGTCTTCTTTGAGTCGGTCGCCGCCGCGGTCAAGCCCGCCGACGATATTGCCCAGAACGCGCTGACGTCGCTGAGCTCTTTCTTTAAGAAGTCCGGCCCCTTCGACATCTTGGGTTTCTCGCGCCATCTGAAGCAGGTGAGCGTGAGCGCGATGCTCATGGATGCCGGCACCACCGTGCTCGACGATGGCGATGGCGATGACCACGGCACCACGGTGCTCGATAGCGGCGATGACCACGGCACGACGGTGCTCGATGATGGCGAGGACCTGGACGTGTCTGCCCCCGGCCCCGTGCTGGGTACAGTCGTTCTTTCCGATTTGGAAGACGAGCCGATCGCCGCTACCGAACCTGCGCCTGCGCCCGCGCCCGAGCCGCAGCCTGCCCCGGAGCCTGAGCCTGCACCTGCGCCCGCGCCTGAGCCGGAGCCCGAGCCCGAGCCGGAACCGGAGCCCGAGCCCGAATCCGAGCCGGCGCCTGAGGACGAGGACGACCTGGCCGACGCGCCCATCGCCCAGTCCCGCCCGGATCGCACTGGCGTGCTCAACCCGATCGACTTTAAGGTCGCCGAGGGTTACGAGTCCCTGTTCTCCCAGGATACGGTCGAGCGCCATGGCTCCCATGCGAGCGACGCCAAGGCGCCTGCGCACGCCGCCCACGCTTCCAAGCCTGAGCCCGCGCCTGAGCCTGAGCCCAAGCCCGAGCCCGCATCTGCGCCCGCCCCCAAGCCCGAGCCGGCCCCCGCGCCCGCAGCTCCCGAGCGCCACCTGCGCTTCTACCTCACGCGCATTGCCACCGGCGAGCGCTTTGAGGTCCGCGGCCGTCGCTTTGTGGTTGGCAAGTCCAAGCACAGCTCGTTTATGGTCAAGGGCTCCACGACGGTTTCGCGCAGCCACGCGATCTTCGTTACCGACGGTGCTACCTGCACCAT
Source organism: uncultured Collinsella sp. (assembly GCA_900554135.1). Next base: position 13,165 of record USFU01000004.1, read on the forward strand.
CGAGGACGACAACTCGCGCAACGGCACCTTCGTCAACAACGAGCGCATCGATCCGGGCTTTCCGGTTGCACTCGTCGACGGCGACACCGTGCGCATGAGTGACGAGAACTTTGCATTCGAGGTCCAGCCCGCCTAAGGGCGTGCGACCCACGTTGAGATATTCGAGAAAGGAGCGCAGATGCTTTTCGAAGGGGCCGGTTATTCCAATGTCGGCCGAACGCGCGAATCCAACCAGGATAGCTACCTGATCAAGGTCGCCTCCACCCCCGTGGGCGATGTCGCCCTGGTCGCCGTCGCCGATGGTATGGGTGGCCTTGAGTGCGGTGAGCTCGCCTCTGCCGCGGTCATCAACATGCTGTCCGATTGGTTCGACAACAAGCTGCCCGTGGCCCTGGAGGCCATGGAGAGCTCCGTCGGCGGTTTTGAGAACTTCGTCGACGGTCAGTGGGGCGGCCTGGTTCAGGACATGAACATGGCGCTGATTCGCTATGGCATGGCCGAGCATATGAACCTGGGCACCACGCTTACCGCCATGCTCGCCATCGGCGGCCGCTATTCCATCGTGCACGTGGGCGACACGCGTGCCTACGAGCTCACCGAGTCGGCGACCAATCAGCTCACCGTCGACCAGACCTTCGTGCGCCGCGAGGTCGAGGCCGGTCGCATTACGCCCGAGGAGGCCCTCACGCACCCGCGTCGCAACGTGCTGCTGCAGTGCCTGGGTTCCACCAAGGAGGTCGTGCCCGATCTGATTCACGGCAACCTCGATCGCGATGCTATCTACCTGCTGTGCTCAGACGGTTTTCGCCACGTGCTCACCGATACCGAGCTTCGCCGTCGCCTAGGTCCCGACGCCCTGGACGCCAGCGCCTGGGACGCCGAGCGTCGTCGCGGCGCCTATGCCACCTGCACCGCCGCCGACCTGGACCGCGAGGAGCGCGAGGGCTTTGAGGCGGGGTGCGTCACGCAGCGCATCGCCGAGACGGCCCAGCTCGTCATGGATCGCAAAGAGGCCGATAACGTTACCGCGCTGGTGCTGCGCGTCCAGCCTCAGGGAGGTCGATAGCCCATGCCGTCTACCAGAAGCAGGCGAGAGGTCGACGCGCGCCGTAAGCGCGTGGGCGACGTCATCAAGGGCCGCTACAAGATTCTGTCGGTGATTGGCAAGGGCGGCATGAGCCGTGTCTACCTGGCCGCCGACCTGCAGCTCACCAACAAGCAGTGGGCTGTCAAAGAGGTCGACCGTAACGCGACCGACCCCACCGGCCGCCCCATCGAGCAGTCGCTGGCAAGCGAGGCCGAGCTGCTGTCCAAGCTCGATCACCCCAATATCGTCGACATCGTCGATATCGAGAAGACCGAGGACTTCATCTACGTCATCATGGACCACGTCGAGGGTACGTCCCTGGCCGACGTGGTGCGCCGCGAGGGCCCGCAGTCCGAGGAGGACGTGCAAAAGTGGATGCTGCAGGTGTGCGACGCCCTGGGCTACCTGCACCGTCAGGACCCGCCCATCGTCTACCGCGACATGAAGCCCTCCAACATCATGCTGCACCCCGATGGCTACATTAAGCTGATCGACCTGGGTGTTGCGCGCGAGTACAAGGACGAGGCCCGCAAGGACACCATCGCCTTTGGTACTACGGGCTACGCCGCGCCCGAGCAGTACGGCAAGGCCCAGACCGACGCCCGTACCGATATCTACGGCATCGGCGCCACCATGTGGCACCTGCTGGTGGGCGAGGCGCCCCCGGTCGAGTTCCCGCTGCCCAACGTTCACACCAAGAACGAGAACGTGGGCGAGGGCTTTGCCGACGTCATCATCCCCAAGTGCTGCGAGCTCGAGCGCGCCCGCCGCTACCAGGACTGCGATGAGCTGGCTGCCGATCTGGAGATCTACAAGGAGCTCACCCGCGAGTTCCGCGATAAGCAGGCCCGCAAGGTCAAGACCTTCTTTGGCTGCGTCATCGCGTGCGTGGTGTGCCTGGTCGTGGGCATTGGCAGCATGGCGCTGCGCGAGTCCACGATTACCGAGAAGTTCGACTACCAGATGAAGCTCGGCCGCGACCAGACCCAGTCGGCTCCCGAGAAGGCCGAGAAGGCCTACCTCGCCGCCATTGGCTATCGTCCGGGCGACGTCGAGGGCTACGAGGGCCTCATCGATGCCTACAAGGCCGACGGCACCTTCACCACCAAGGAGAAGGCGCAGCTCGACGACGTGTACCAGCAGAACCTGACCGAGCTCGAGAAGTCGAGCAGGTTCTCGGAGCTGTCTTACGAGATGGGACGTCTGTACTGGTACTTCTACTCCTATGGCGGCAGCAAGGACGACGAGGACGCCAACCGCACCACGCGCATTAAGGCGTCTGCCGAGTACTTTAAGAACGCCGCGGAGGACCCGTCGTTCGAGAACCGCGACAAGGCCAAGATCTACAACGGCATTGCGCAGTTCACGACCAAGATCGCCATCGCGGTCAAGACCGACGACGACTCCGACTCCATGTACAAGGAGTACTGGGGCAACCTGGAGGACCTGGCCGACGAGATCGCCAGCGAGTCCAACGAGACGGTGCGCCTGGACAGCTACGCGCTGATCTCCAACGCCATGGAGACCTATATGGATAAGTTCAAGGCCGCCGGTATTAAGAAGTCGCAGGCCGAGAAGCTCTACAAGAAGGTCGATTCGGGTCTTAAGTCCGTCTCGCCTAAGGATGACGAAGCCGAGCAGCGTCGCGACGAGACCATCCAGCGTCTGGAGAACGAGGTCCAGCGCAAGATCACCACGGTGTATTCCAACGCCGTCGTCGCCGAGGATTAAGGAGGGGCGAACATGGAAAACGTTTACTTTTACGTAGCGATCGCCGCGTTTGTACTCGCGGCCGTGCTCGCCGTCGCCGCGGTGGTTGTGTTTGTGAAGATGGATGTCATCAACGCCATCCGCTTCCTCCAGGGCAAGCGCGTGCCTACGTCTGGCGAGGGTACGCGCCGCCGTACGACGCGCGGCTCGCGCGGTGCCGGTGCTAAGAAGTCCGGCAACCCCGCCCGCTCCGTGCTGGGTGGCCCCGAGGGCGACGACCGCGTGACCGACATTGCGCATGAGGGCCCCGAGGGCGACGACAACCTGACCACGGTGGTCGCGCCTGTCAGCGACGAGCCCGCATCGGCCCGTCACGCCAAGGCGCACGCCGCCACGGTGGAGAAGGACGTCCGCGACGAGAATGACGACGAGGGCTTCGCTGGCAGCGAGACCCCGACCGAGGTGCTGACCGAGGACGATCTTGACACCGAGCGTCCGACCGGCGTGCTCGTAGAGGACGAGGAAGATTCCGAGCGCCCGACCGGCGTTTTGGTTGAGGACGAAGAGGATTCCGAGCGACCGACCGGCGTCCTTACCGAGGACGAAGAGGATTCCGAACGTCCGACGGGTGTCCTGGTCGAGGACGACGAAGAGTCCGAGCGTTCTACGGGCTTGCTCGTGGAGGAGGACGAGGAGTCCGAGCGCGAGACGGGCCTGCTCGACGAGACCGACGAGGACTCCGAGCAGGAGACCGGTCTGCTCGACGAGGGCGCCGAGGCGTCCGAATCCGAGACTGACGTACTCAGCAGCGGCGATGTTTATGAAAACATCGGTGCCGATGGTGTTGCTCAACACGAGGATGACGGATTCCGCTTCATACTCAAACAGAATGTGATCGTAGTTCATACCGACGAGTCTCTCGATCGGGTTTGCAACTAGGGAAGGAAAATCGAACGATGTCTGTGTTTGATAAACTCAAGGCGTATTCACGTAAGCCTGCAGCCGTGATCCTCGCCACCGTGATGGCCACCTCGACCATCCCCACCACCCCGATCGCCCAGGCCGTGACCGCTGCGTATGCGGAGAGCACGACGGCGCAGCCGGCGAAGGGTGCCGAGACGAAATCTGGCCATCATTCTTCCGCTGCAGCTGAGGTTTTTCGGGATTACCCCGCTATCCGCTTTATCTACGATTCATATGCAACGGATGGTCAAAAAACCGTTGACTATTTCCTTAGCAAGTCCGAGGCGGCCGAGACGGCAAAGAAAACAATTCAGGAAGCAATTCTTAGTGGCAAGAGTGCCTATAGCACCGAGATTCTGCATGCCGCAATTGATGACGCCTTCAATAATCACATTCCCGAAGGCCGGATTGTTGCCAGCAAAGATGACGTTTTAGTTGATTACACGAGCATCAAGATTGAGGATGTTCAGGTTGATACCGTAAAGCTGCTCAGCGCTGATACCGGATTTGCCGTTGATTCCGCCGATGGCGGCTGGAAGCTCACCGCTCCTGAGAAAGACCTTGCCAGCGCGCAGATTGGTATGGACATTAAGTCCGTTAAGTTTTCGTACAACTTTACGTATAAATACACGACCAAGAGCGATGAGCAGGAGCCTAGCAATCCGGGTACCGGTGGCGACACGGGCTCAGGCTCTGAGGAAAATAGCGGAGCAGACGCTTCGAGCCAGGCCATTACTAATGAAAACACCACCGGCTCGGTGTTCGCTACTGGTGAGGCCAAGGGCAACGTGCTCACGGCTGAACAGAAGGATTTAAACGGACTTCGTGTTGATGGCTATCTGTTCAGCGAGGACTATTGGCGATTCGTGGGAGCAAATCTTCCCAGCGTTAAGGCTGATCCTGTTACGCTTACGTATGGTGCTAAAGACAATCCCGAGGCCACGATCGCTGATGTCGATGGTGCCCATTCTGGGCAGCTGAACGCTACGTTCGAAAATGGCAAGAAGACCACCGAGAACGATTATTACAAGGCCGAGCTGGTTAATGAAGATGGTGCTTGGAAGGTAAAGTTCACCCCCAAGAAGGTCTTCTCTGCTGCTGAAAACCCGGACGGCGTGAGCGTTAACGTTAAATGGGCTTACCCTGATGGCACTGCTATCGATGGCGTCCAGACTCCTGTGACGGTCAGCGCAATCAATAAGTGCCCGATTGACAAACTGTCGCTGCCCGGTGACAAGGATGGTAAATACGCCTATCGTATCAAGGACGCGCAACAGAAGAAGATTTTGAAGGACGCTAATGACGCCGTTAAGCAGGCGGTTAAGGCCATTGACGGAAAAGAGCCGTCCGAGAACTACTACTCTTCCGTTGAGCTTGATGTTGACGCTAAGGGCGCAGCGAATAGCAGTACTGCTCTCACCTTCACCGTCAATCCAGACGAGAAGGCTGTGGCCGCATACGCGAACTTTAATGTAACGGATGTTCCTACCGCGAATATCGATGCTGTTGCAAGTGTTGGTTGGGATAAGACCGATTTGGTCGTCAAGTCTGATAATGGCGGCTCTAATTCAAAGCTTTCCTATGAGGATTATTCTAAAAATGGTGCCTGGCTTAATGGCAACGGAACGAAGCATGACGGTAAGGTGACGGCTAGTTGGACAGACTATGCACTTTCCGATGAGGTTCCGGCTGAGATGTCCAAGCTCGGCAACGACCTCGAGATGAACATGAAGGAGGGCGTCTCTGAGAACAACCAGATGTATGCTCTCGATAGCGACGGAGTCGTTACGCTCGTTACCGGTATCTGCTACCGTCGTGATACGTGGGCTCCCGAGGTCAAATCTGCGGGCGTTGTGAATGCTGAAAAGAAGAGCGCCGCCCGTACCAAATCAATTACTGAGGAGCTCGAGGCTAACCGCACTTACGTCACAAAGAATCTTCAGGTCGATGTAACTATTGTCGATGGCTACAACAATTCGGATAAGTCTGGCCTTAAAGATGACTCCGTAAAGATGAAGTATAAATTTGGGACGAATGACCGAAGCGATACGGGAAACGATAAGGAGGTCACGCCAGATTCTTCCGATAAGGGCACCTTTGTTTTTGATTTGTCCAAGTACGGCGCGAATCAGCGTATCAACTCCAACAATATGAAGGTCAGCGCATACGATAACGCCGGCAACCATATCGATGAAGTTGGCGTTCTCGAGGCGGCGGACACGCCGATGAAGTATCTCGAGCTTGTTCAGAATGCTGAGGCTCCTACGGTTACCGCGGCTTTTGACAACAACAACGTTCAGCGCGAAGCAAACGGTCGCGGATACTACAACGCTAACCGTACTTTCACTGTCTCGGTCACCGACCCCTTCTTTAGTTATGTTCAGCGCTATGATTCGGATCAGGTTATCGCGACGCTTGAAGACGGCGGCGAAACGACCACAATTACCCCTGGCATGCTCACTCGTTCGAACGGGGACACGTGGACCTATTCCTACACCTTCGGTGCTAAGGGCGATGCGGACTGCAAGGTTTCTGCGGTTAACTACGCAAATCTTGCTGGCACCACTGCTGCCCAAACCTTCTCTGGCGACACCTTCACCATCGATAAGACCGCTCCTAAGCTGAATGTGTCTTGGAACACTGAGGCTGCTCAGAATGGTAAGTATTACAACGCTGCTCGTACGGCTACCATTACGGTTGAGGAGCACAACTTCGATCCGAACCTGTTCAAGATCGAGGCTCCGGTCTCTGCCGGCAACGGTGACGAGGCTACTCCTGCCCAGATCGGTGGCTGGTCCAGCAACGGCGATACCCACACCGCTACAGTGACCTTCCCGGGTCAGGGCGTCTACACGCTCTCCGTCTCCGGTGAGGACCTGGCTTCCAACAAGTCCGAGTCCTACACCTCGCCTGAGTTCGTGATCGACACCATCAAGCCCAAGATCGACATCCAGAATGTCGTCAACCGCACGGCCTACGCCGGTGAGGTCGCCCCGACCGCTGCCGTTCACGACACCAACCTTGCCGATGGCACCTCCATCGAGGTTTCCAAGATCAGCTACCCGCTGTCCAAGGACGATCCGAACCCCTATGCGGGCGCCGCGATCAACACCTCGGCTACCGACAAGTCCGTGAGCTACCTCAACCCGGCCAAGACCAAGGGCAACGATGGCGTCTATACCCTGACCGTTCAGGCTATCGACCTGGCCGGTAACACCGAGTCCGAGGCCGTCACCTGGTCGGTCAACCGCTTTGGTTCGACCTACGTCATCTCCGATAACACCGGCAAGATGCTCGACCAGTACCTCAAGAGCTCCAAGACCACCGATGTTAAGGTGACCGAGATCAACCCGTCCGGCCTTGATGACAACAAGACCTCCGTCGAGCTGACCCGCGACACCAAAAACACCACGCTCAAGAGCGGTGACAACTACACCACCGATTCCGACACGTCGAGCGGTTGGAGCGAGTACAACTACACCGTCAGCAAGTCCAACTACGACAAGGACGGCGCGTATCGCGTGCTGTTCCACAGCGAGGACGCCGCTGGCAACTCCTCCGAGAACACCATGGAGGGCAAGAACGCCAAGAAGTCCGGCGCTGCTGCCGAGATCAACTTCGCCGTTGACGACACCGCGCCCATCGCTTCTTTCGTCGACCTTGCCTCCAACGGTAAGTACGAGGAGTCCTCGCACAAGGCCAAGGTGAGCTTCGAGGACAACCTCAAGCTTTCGAAGGCTCAGATCAAGGTAAACGGCAAGACCGTGGCCACCTTCACGGCCGACCAGCTCGAGAAGAGCCCGATCCGCGAGTTCACGCTCGACGGTAGCTCCTCCAAGCAGGACGTCACCGTTGTCGCTTGGGACGCCGCGGGCAACAAGTCCAAGGAGCTTAAGGCTACGGGCGTGCTCGTCACCAACGACTCCTTCGTTCTGTGGATGAACAACCTGCCGCTTATGGTTGGCACCATCGTCGCGATCGTCGTCGTCGCTGGCGGTATCTACATGGTCGTCGCCAAGAAGCGCAAGGAGAACGAGGAGAAGTAAGCTCTTCGCAAGACGCTTGTGCATCTGTGAGCTTTACGGCGCCTTGCCCCACTGCTGGGCGGGGCGCCATTTTTGTTAGGAAAGGATTGATCGATGAGTTCCAAACAGGCACTGTGCCCGTTTTGCGGACAGCCGGTCGATGAGGGAATGCGTTGCTGCCCGTTTTGCGGGGCGCCGCTGAGTGCGGGCGAGGATGCTGTGGTGGATGTTGGGTCGCACGCTGCCGGCACTGACGGGGCTACCGATGTTGCCACGCATGCTGCTGAGCCGGCCGCGAAGAAGCCTGGCCGTCGGTTTGCGAAAACTTCCGCGCCGGCCGCAAGCCCTGCCGAACAGGCTCCGACGGGGGAGGACGCGCTGTTCTCGCTCGATAACCTGGATGGCGATACGGGGGTCAACCCCAATGCCTCTGCCGGTAAGGGCGCTGTGATCCCGCGCATGACGCCTCATCTGGATAACGCACGCGCCGCGGTCCGCAAGCCGCTGGCGAAAAAGATCGCGATTGCCGTGGCTGCCGTGCTGGTTGTTGCGGTGGTCGTGGGCGTTGGCGTGGCCTGGAAGGGCGATCAGGATCTTAAGCGCGAGGCACAGCAGGTTTCGGCCCAAAAGAAGAAGTCCGAAAGCAAGCTCGACCTTATGGGCGGCGACCGCAAGATTAAGGCGCAAGCCAAGGCGGGCCTGGGCGGCGACGCGATGGTATGCGACGGCTCGTATCTGTATTATGCGGATGGCTCGCATATCCTGGCGCGCAAGGCTTCGGGCACCAAAGCCGTGGATGCGACCGTGCTCACCAAGACCACCGCGAAGCACCTGAACGTTTGCGACGGCGATCTGTATTATGCGGACGGTGCCAGCGTCATGAAGATTGAGGACGTTGCCGAGTGTGCCAAGCAGGCGGGCGGCAAGGACAAGTCCAAGGTCAAGGTCAAGACGGTGGCGACACTCGAGGGCGATGTTGAGGGGCTTGTCGTACGCGATGGCACCGCCGTTGCCATGACGCTCAAGGACGGCAAGGCCTGTGTGTGGCGTCTCGACAAGGACGCGGCTCACCTGGTGGCCGCCCAGCCGGCATCGAGCGCCTGGCTGTTTGCCGATGACACCCATTGCGATGTGGTGGTTGCCACCGATACGGGTTGGACCGTGTGCGAGGCGACGCTTGCCGACGTTTCGTCTGCCGCGGAGATTACGCTTGAGCAGGAGAATGCCGAGGCCGAGGCAGAGCATCCGCAAGAGACGCACGGCCCCTTTGGTTCGTACGTTGCCGGCTCCGAGCAGCTCAAGAATGCATTCTTTGGCGAGGGCACGCTCTATGCCGTGCTGACGGGCACCGATGGGCACACCACGCTTTCGCGCTGCACCCAGGGCGGCACGTTTAGCTCGTTTGACGCTTATGCCGATGCGGGCCGCCTGTGGGCCAATAGCCACGGTTGCGCACTCGTGCTCTCGGGAGGCGAGCTCGGTTGGATCGATGCGAGCTCGGGCCTTTCGAGTGACTACGACAAGGTTGCCGACAAGGCCGGGCTCGACCTCGATCCTTCAACCTCGGCGTTGTGGCTCAACGGCACGACGCTCTTTGTGGCAGATAATAGTGGCAAGTCTTCTACGCTTTGGGCGCTCGACACCTCGGCCGAGAACCCCAAGCTCGTCAAGATCGCACAATAAGGCGCCTGGCGCCGGAAAGGACCCATCATGTTTTGTGGTCACTGCGGATACAACAACCCCAATACCAGCAAGTTTTGCTTAAAGTGCGGCTCTGAACTTGCCAAGTACATGCCCGGTGGTGCCTCTGCCGCCGCCGCGGCCACGCTTCGTACTCCTGCTCAGCAGCAGCGCCCCGTGCAGGCGCCTGGTGCGCAGACGGGTATGGGCGCTCAGCGCCCCGCTGCGGCTCCGATGCCGCAGACGGCTCGTCCTGGCATGGCACCCATGGCGCAGCCCCAGATGCCGCAGGCTGGTCGTCCTGCTGCCGGTATGGCTCCCCAGCAGCCGATGCAGCGTCCCGCCCGTACTTCGCACAACCGTCCGTCCAATATCCCGGACGCCGGCCCTGCCGTGCGTCCCGGCTCGCATCCCGCTGCTGCCCCTGCGCCCGCTCCTGCCGGCGCCAACGGTAACGTGGTGATTCCCCGTGGTCCTGTGGCAGGCGCTAACCAGCCGGCTGCCGGCTACAACCAGCCCAACGCGGTCTATAACCGTCCCAGCACGGGCGTGACGGTGCTCGACGATCTCATGGCGTCCTCGGACCATCCGTCGTCCTCCGAGCTGCCGCGCATCGCCTCCGATGTGCCGCGTTCTGCCTATGGTCCGCGTATGGCACTGATCCGCGAGCGCGGAACCCGCTATGACATTACCGAGTTCCCCGCCACGGTGGGCAAGGGCTCGGCGGCAAATGTCCGCATCGAGGGCAACACGGCTATTTCGCGCGTGCACTTGCTGGTGCGCTACACGGGCCAATGCTTTGCCGTGGAGGACAAGAACTCTACCAACGGCACGTGCATCAACGGCAACCGCCTGGAGCCCGGCGAGCTCGTCAAGCTCAAGAACGGCGATAAGCTCAAGATGGGCAACGAGGTCTTTACGGTCGAGATTCGTTAACAGATAACGGTCTGTACCAGGTAAAACGTTGTAGACGAGCGACGGCAGGTAAAAAACTTGCCGTCGCTTTCCATGTTGCGCAACAACTTTCGAGTTTTTGGACGGATGATTCTAACTGTCAAAGGTGAACGAGCGGACGCGGTATCGAGCCCGGCCGCTCCCTTAAGAAAGGGGAATGAAATGTTCTGTCCTCATTGTGGAGCCCAGCAGCCCGATGGCGCCGTCTTCTGCGGTAACTGCGGTCAGTCTATGGTCGGTGCTTCTTCTGCGCCGCAGGCAGCTCCTGCCCGTCAGGCTCCGGCTCCGCAGCAGCCTTTTGCCGCGCCCGCACCTGCACCCTCCGCGCATCACGGGCTTGGCAGCTCCGGTTCCAACTTCCAGGGTACACTGTCGGCGGCGACAGGCTTTGGCAAGCGTTCCCTCGCCATGCTTGGCGGCGCCGTGGCATCGTTCGTCTGCATGTTCCAGCCGTGGGTCGCGCTGCCGTTTGCCGACAAGGGCCTCGACTATGCCCTGCAGCAGGCTGCGAGCGGCTCGAGCACCGCTATGATCGAGCAGCAGCTGGGCGGCGCCTTCAAGGCATTCATCAACACCTCGTTCGATATGCCGCACGTCTTTAGCCTTTCCGGTAGCCTGCGTGGTATCGCATCGGCGGCCAATACCTATATTACGCAGATGTCGAGCTATGCCGATCTTCCGGCACTGCAGCAGGCCCAGAGCGCCGTGGGCTCCATTAATCTGGCGGCCAACGTCCTTACCATCTTCTTTGTGCTGTGGATTGCCTGCCTGGCTGCACTGATTGCCGGCGTTGTCCTCAAGTTTGTCAAGAAGAACGACGTCGTTCTGATTGCCGCTTTTGGCGCCACTGCCGCCATTTCGCTGGTCTGCGTGATCGCGTCCTTTGTCGTTAATGGTCAGATCGAGAGCAACCTGGTTTCGGCTTTTACCTCGATGGGTAGCAGCAGCACGGCCGGAATCATCGCGTCCATCAAGCCGTTTATCCAGCCTGCATTCGGCGCCATCCTCACGCTCATCTTTTCGGCTGCCGGCCTGGTGTGCTCCTTTGTCCTCAAGGAGGACTAATTTCGTCGATACGCCTGCTGGCGGGCTAGACTCGGCCCCGTTTACAGGAGACTATCGTAGGCCCTGCGGATCTTCCGCGGGGCCTTTTGCTATGGCGTGGCAATTGTTGCGCAACGTTGTGGGCGGAGCGCGGGTTACACTCTGAGTAACGGAATTGTTGTAAGGGAGAACCTTATGTTTTGCACTAAATGCGGCTCGTACGTGCCCGACGGCCAGCACTTCTGCACCAGCTGCGGTGCCCCTATGGAGGAGTTTGGGCCCGCTGATGCTGCTCCGGCACAGCCGACGTACCAGCAGCCTGGTCAGACGCAGCAGGGCTATGGGCAGCCTGCTTCTGTAACGGACGCCAGCGACTTGCCGCCCTATATGCCGCCGGTCGACGTGCCGGGTGTCTACGACATGGGTGCAGGCGGTCCTGGTCCGCAGGGCCCCAAAAAGAACGGTAAGAAGGCTGCACTGATCACCGTTGGTGTGCTGGTGGCTATCCTTGCGGGCGGTGGCGCCGGCTATTACTTTGGCGTGTATCGCCCGCAACAGGCCGAGATTGAGCGCATCGAAAAGAAGAAGGAAGAAGAGGCCGTTAAGCACTCCAAGCACCCGGTGCGCATCACGGCGACCGGCATGCAGTGGGATACCGATACCGGCGCCACCAAGCTGCCGGTGCACGTGACGGGAACCGACGTTGACGGCAAGGACGTGGATACGGTCTTTTATGTCGACAGCGAGGGCAACGGTATCAAGCTCATGCAGGGCAACTACAGCCTTGCAGTGGCCGCGTCGCCCTTGGGTGCCGATGGCGAGATTTGGGACGTACCCAACGTTTCGGTGAGCATTAAGCTGGGCGACGCGCTCAAGAAGGGCGAGAAGCTCGACCTGCGCGAGAATGCCAAGTTTGAGCTCGGCGATCCGATCAATGCCGTGGACGTCGAGGCTGGCGAGATCACCATGGCGCAGAATTACGCGCGCCAGGGTGGCTGCGACGACAAGGACGAGGCCGACCGTCTGGCGGGCTTGGCTTCTTCGGCGCGTAACGGTGCGGTCGCGAGCTATAACGCGGCCGTCTCGGAGGCGAGCCGCAAGAGCCGCACCTACGACGGCGACGTGTTTACGTTCGAAGTTCCCGAGGACTGGGAGAGCGACTGGGACGTAAAGACCTCACAGGGTACGTACAGCGGCGTCAAGAACGGTTTGTGGGTCGATTACAAGATCGTCCACGATGGCTACACGGTGGGAACGCTGATGATCTCCAACCACTTCAGCTCGGGGTTTAACACGATCGGGAAGACGAACAACGTGGGTAAATCGACCAATCTGTGGCTCGGATCGTACGATTCGCTTTCGGGCGACTCCGATTGGGAGTACATCATCGATTCGATCTACATTAAATAGTTTCGCTTACAAGAAAGTGCCCCGTTTCCCTGGTGGAAACGGGGCACTTCTTTGTGCAATGAGAGTGGCGCTCGGCGCTACTCGTCGACGTCGGTGAACTCGGTGGGCGGGACGGAGTCCGTGGAGTCGTCGTAGCTATCGTCGTAGTCGCTGGAATCGTCGTAGCTGTCGTCGTAGTCGGAGTCGTAGTCATCGTCGGAGTCGTCGTAGCTGGACGACTTGCTGGAGCTGCTCGACTTGCTCGACTTTTTGCTGGAGCTCGACTTACTGCTGGACGAGTCGGTCGACTTGCTGCTGTTTGCATCAGCATCGGTATCGGTGCCGCTGATCTTGGTGGTGAGCGTCATCAAGGTCTGCTCGACGGTATCGACCGTGTTGTTGAGGTTGAGCTTGGAGGTATCGATGGCGCCCTCCGGGGCAGAGGCGTCCTGGTCCTCCAGGTTGTCGCTGTAGCCCTTGATGAGGAAGGCGCTCTGGTAGTTGAAGTCGTCGCCGTGGAGCTCGCCCTCGGCAGCCTTAAACTCAGTGCCGTCGTAGGTGAAATACTTGTACTCGGCATCGTCGTCAACGAGCACGGCCGTGTCGTCGGACATGAGCTGGGTCAGATAGACGTGATTGCTCGAGTCGCCGATCATGGTCTTAAAGGTTACAAAGACATAGCCGCCGTTGGACGCCTCCGGTGAGCCGCTGTAGAGATTGACGACCTTCTTGCCGTTGTAGCCCCACACGTCGAGGACGTAGTCGCCGTTCGAAAGGCGCGTCTTCTTGTTGAAGGACTTTGCCTTGGTCTTGGAGTGAACGGTCACGAGCTCCTCGAGGCCGTCGCCGTTAAAATCGACGAGCTGGGCAAACTGGACGCCGCTAATCTGGTAGTCGCTCGTGCCGGTCGAGACAAGCTCGGGCTCGCCATACTTCTTGATCAGGCTGTTGAGCTTGCTCTTGTAGGCGGTGCAGGCCGCCTTGTACGTCGCGTCGTCAATCGTGGCGGGCGCGGTGGTGTTCGTGGTGTCCTTGGACGTGTCGGTCTTCTTGTCGGACTTGCTGGGCTTGGAGCTGCTCGTGCTGTCGCTCGACGTGCTCGAGTCGTCCTTGGTCGTGGAGTCGTCCTTGCTGGCGTCGTCGCTGTTGGTGTCGTCCTTGGAGGTCGTGTCCGAGGAACTGCCGTTGTCCGTGCTGGTGGAGACGTCGTCGTCCTTCTCGGGGGTGTTGACGGTCACGCTCTCGGCAGGCTTCTCGGCGCTGGTGTCGTCCTTCTTGACCACGGTGGTGTTGAAGTTTTGGACCGTATTGCCCTTGGTGTCCTCGATCTTGCAGCTGTAGTCGCCGGGCTTGACCTTGCCAAAGTCACCGATCGTAAAGCCGTCGTCGCCCTTGACCTTGATCTTGTAGCTCTTGCCGCCGTTCTTGGGAGTAAGGGTCGCGGTGTAGCTGTGGATCACGCGGTCCTTCTTTTTGGGCAGGACCTTGGTGTCGACCGTGCATACGACGGCGTCCTGACTGCCCGAGGTGATCTCGACGGCGTTGGCGTTGGGCGTGAGCAGCAGGATGGCTGCCACGGCGGCGCCGGCGGCGACCAGACCAAGGCCCGCGAAGACCGGCCAGCGGCGCTTCTTTTGCTGCGGCTGCTGGGGCATGGGCATCTGCGGTTGGGGCTGCGGCTGCGGAATAGGCGCCGCCTGCATGGTGGTGTCGGTCATCTGCTGCTGCGGCAGGTCGACGACGGTGGCGCCGGCCGTGGGTTGTGCCACACCGAGCGACTCCATTGCCTCGGCGGTTGCCTGGGCATCCTCGTCGAACTCGGCGATGGTGGTGGGGTCGTCATTGACGTTGACGAGCGTAGTGGGGTCGTCGGCGACGGCCGCGGGCTCGGCTGCATCGTCGCCGGGGAAGGCGACGGCGACGGCTGCGTTGTCGTCGGTCTCGAAGATCTCGTTGGCCTCGGCGGCGTCAACGGGCGCGGCGTCGTCGATGACGACGGGCTCGGCGGTCGGCTCGGGGTCGGCTGCGGGCTGCGGCTCGGTGGTTTGCTCGTCCGAGGGCTCAACGGCATCGAGCGTGACGACCGTCTCACCGGGGTCGGTCTGATCAGCTTGCGGCTCGGCGGTGTCTGTCGGGGCGTCCGGCTCCGGGTCAGCGGCGTCGAGGGTCACCACGGTCTCGCCGGGATCTGCATCGACAGCGTCCAGCGTGACGACCGTCTCGCCGGGGTCGGTGACGGTCTCGGGTGCAGGTGCAGGCTCGGACGTCGGCTCAACGGCATCGAGCGTAACAACGGTCTTGCCCGGATCAGCGGCGGGCGCCTCGGCGGGTGCAGGTTCGGCGGCCTGTGCCTCGGCGGGCGCCGGAGCCTGGGTTGCTGCCTTGGGCGCTACGGACGCTCCGCAATTGGTGCAAAAGCGCGCGTCGTCAGGCAGCTTCGTTCCGCATTGCGTGCAAAACATAAGGTGAGCTCCCTTCTTTTGATGGTTCTTGCGTTCGAATCTATGGTACCTGCGGTATAGGACAAAGTTGTTGCGCAACAGTTCGAAAAACCTTCGGACGACGCCAATAGTGGTGTTCATGTGTACAGATTTCGTCTCAATCTGTAACAACTGGACGGGATTTCATCCTCTACCTGTTACAGATCGAGATAGTTCTCCACCCAACACATCAAACATCTCAATCTGTAACAGTATGGACCCGTTTTGCTCAGCAGATGTTACAGATTGAGATGTTGTCCGGAGGGGGATTCTTCGGTCTCGATCTGTAACATCTAGGCCGGGAATCGACCTCTACTTGTTACAGATTTAGATGTTTTGGATGGGGCCGACAGTATGTCTCGATCTGTAACATCTGGACGAAGATTCAGCCTGCAGATGTTACAGATCGAGATGTTGTCCAAGGGGCTGATCGTATGTCTCGATCTGTAACGCTAAGACTCAGTTTTGACCCGTAACTGTTACGGATTGAGACAAACCTGCTGCTGGCGGTGTGGAAACGACCGCTTGGAATTGTTGCGCAACGTCTTTCGCGATATCTCCCATATGCTTGCGCCAAGAAGAGGTGGAGGGGCTTGCCAGCGCGTTCGCTCGCATGGATTGCTCTGCAGTGTTGAAGGGAGATACCATGAGGTGCTCAAGTTGTGGAAGCGAGCTGGTTCCGGGCACGACGTTTTGTCCCATTTGCGGCGCCCAGGTCATGGACCAGGGTTTTGACGACCCGATGGCGAATACTGCCGATTATGCTCAGCAGTATTGGGATCAGTCGCAGGCTCAGCCGGAGCAGCAGTACTGGGCTCAACCTCAGCAGTTCCAGCCGGACTCTGCTCCGGCCCCCATGCCGATGACTCCCGCCAAGAAGCCCCGTCGAGGAAAGAGGGTCGCTGTAGGCCTGGCCATCGCCGTTGTCGTTATTGTCATAGGCGTCGGCGGCTTTGCGGGATTCTCGTTCTGGCAGAAGGCTCAGCACCAAAAGATGGTCGACCAGACGACGGCGGCTGTCAAAAAGACGGTGGACGAGCAGTATGGCGAGAGTTTTGGCGGCTTTGTTTCCAGCGACTACGTCAATTCTTCGGCGTATAAAGTCAAGTCCGTCAAGGTGGACAACGTTACGGAGAACAATGGTTTGGTGAGCGGCTCGGCCGAAGCCGTCACGGCGAACCGCAGCTTTCGCTCGACGATGGACTTTACGTTCACCGGCGTCAAAGGTTCGGGCGACGCGGTTTCAAACGTGACCTTGAAGCTCAACGATAAGTCGACCGAACCCAAGAGGGGCATCGACTTTGACGAGGAAAACGGGCTGACGGACCTGGACCCTGAGCTCGATGGCTCGTCGTGCACGGTTAAGCAGGAGATCCCCGGAGGTGCGCCCTGGTACTACGACCCGTCGTACCATCAGGAGTACTCGTACTATTTCGAAGACGACGAAGGATGGAGCCTCTCGGATTCCGGTCGCTACGACGATGATGGCGATTCCGACCCCATGCTCGACATCTCGGGTACCTACGAGGACTCCGGCGGCGCCGCCACGCCGGACATCTACCTCAAGATTTCGAACTATGACGAGGATGAGGGAACGATTTCCGTTGAGTTGTCGACGGACTATTCGCTTTCGAGGAAGAAGCTGAGCGGTCGCATGCTCTTTAGAAAAGACGATATTGAGCTCGAGGACATCGACGACAGTGGCTATAAGGGATTTAGGATTGGCGGAGGCGGCGGCCTGGTGACCAGCGCCGAAGAAATTACCGGTGCAGAGGCGGGCGACGCGGCTCTGGTGTTCGTGCTGAACCCTTCGTCGCCTGGCGGGATTAATGTGTATAGGGGTGACGACCAGGGTCTTTCGGTGCAGACGGGCTACGGCAAAGCGGGGCGCTACACCCTTCCTGTTATGACTGGGGTTACGGGCGGCATGATGAGCGGGCTTTCGGAGTTTAGTGCGTGGTCGTTCGAGAACAACGCGCCTGCGCCGCAGTTCGTGAAGGAGTAAAGGTTGGCCCCGTCCCCGGCGCGGCCCTCGCGGATTTGTCTCAATCTGTAACATCTGGACCCGTTTTTGCTGAGTAGCTGTTACAGATTGAGACATTGCGCTGCGGGAGAATCTTCAGTCTCGATTTGTAACATTTGGATGAGAAATTGACCTCTACGTGTTACAGATCGAGACGTTTGTTCATGGGGTTGTTGGTTTGTCTTGATCTGTAACATTTGGGACCGGTTTTGCCCCGTAGATGTTACAGATTGAGACATTACCAGGCGGGGGAGTCTCTGCGCGATTCCAGACCCTGTCATCTGTGGTTTACGTGGGGTCATGCGAAGCACGGGTATACTAACCGGCGGCGAATCTGCTCCATCGCTTAGAGCTGCTGCGTCTGGACGGCGCGTGATAGGGCTGCCA